>NZ_JACVVF010000016.1:0-108631 GCF_016648095.1 Pseudomonas sp. S32 | reverse complement strand
ACAAACGTAGGAGCGAGCGCAGCTCGCGATGCGCCGCGCGGGCGGCGCTCGCCCTCACAAGCGCCACACCTCTTCCGCCAACCACATGCCAGCCCCACCCCAAAAGCCATCCCCGGCAAAACCCAGGATCAGGTCTATGCTTGAGACAACACAACCTGACCCCTCAACCGACAAACCATTGACCTGGCGCGCTACCCGCCCGGTCAAAAACTGCTAGAACACGCGCTTTTCGCATTTGCAAGTAGAGGAATCGCCAGATGAACTTTACAAGGTGCAGAACAGCCAAATTACATAACACCCAGTCAAATGATATTAATTATCATTCCGATATTTGTAATTCGTTACCACTCGCAAGAAACATAATTAACAAAACCGCGCGCAATCCCCGAATCTCAAGGCTTTCAGCCAGTTACAAAGGTGTTTTGTACTAAATCCTACGAATAAATTTGCCACAGAAATTTTACTTGCACCGGGTTTACCCATAAAATCAGCGCGATTGATTCAGCTGCGACATTTGGTCACTGCGTCTGCGACACCAGGTCGCCGTACTACTTAATTCAGACTGCAGAGCTGGGTCTCTGTATAAGGAACTCAAGCATGTCCGATTCGGCAGGACTCATCGCCCACAACTGGGGCTTTGCCATCTTCCTTCTGGGTGTCGTCGGCCTGTGTGCCTTCATGCTCGGCCTGTCCAGCCTGCTCGGTAGCAAGGCCTGGGGCCGCGCCAAGAACGAACCCTTCGAATCCGGCATGCTGCCCGTTGGCAGCGCCCGCCTGCGCCTGTCCGCCAAATTCTATCTGGTCGCGATGCTGTTCGTGATCTTCGATATCGAAGCCCTCTTTCTCTTTGCATGGTCTGTGTCCGTCCGCGAAAGCGGCTGGACCGGGTTCGTCGAAGCACTCGTTTTCATAGCAATTCTGTTGGCAGGTCTTGTCTACCTATGGCGCGTCGGGGCTCTTGATTGGGCTCCCGAAGGGCGCCGCAAGCGGCAAGCGAAGCTGAAACAATGAGGCTTTGGCATGCAATACAATCTCACCAGAATCGATCCGGATGCGCCCAACGAGCAGTACCCGGTCGGTGAACGGGAAACCGTCACTGATCAACTGCTAGAGGACCAGGTCCACAAGAACATCTACATGGGGAAACTCGAAGATGTGCTGCGTGGGGCGGTTAACTGGGGCCGCAAGAACTCCCTTTGGCCGTACAACTTCGGCCTGTCCTGCTGCTACGTGGAAATGACCACGGCCTTCACGGCACCCCACGACATCGCCCGCTTCGGCGCCGAAGTCATCCGGGCCTCGCCGCGTCAGGCCGACTTCATGGTCATCGCCGGTACCTGCTTCGTGAAGATGGCGCCGATCATCCAGCGCCTGTACGAGCAGATGCTCGAACCCAAGTGGGTCATCTCCATGGGTTCGTGCGCCAACTCCGGCGGCATGTATGACATCTACTCGGTCGTTCAGGGGGTCGACAAGTTCCTCCCCGTGGATGTCTACGTGCCTGGCTGCCCGCCACGCCCTGAGGCGTTCCTGCAGGGCCTGATGCTGCTGCAGGAGTCGATCGGCCAGGAACGACGCCCGCTTTCCTGGGTAGTGGGTGATCAAGGCATTTACCGTGCCGAGATGCCCGCCCAGAAAGACCTGCGTCGTGAGCAGCGCATTGCCGTCACCAACCTGCGCAGCCCCGACGAAGTCTGATCCAGCGACCTGCCGCCCGCTCCTCAAGGAGCCGGCGGCCTGGCTTCATTCTTAACGCTGACCCAAAGCGACCGAGACCATGACAGCGGACAACGCTATTTTCATTCCGCCCTACAAGGCAGACGACCAGGATGTGGTCGTCGAATTGCACAACCGTTTTGGCGCCGAAGCATTCGTCGCCCAGGAAACCCGCACCGGCATGCCCGTGCTGTGGGTCAAGCGCGCCCAGCTCAAAGAGGTGCTCAGCTTCCTGCGCGGCGTCGCCAAACCGTACAGCATGCTGTACGACCTGCACGGCGTTGACGAACGCCTGCGCACCCAGCGCCGCGGCCTGCCGGCGGCCGACTTCAGCGTGTTCTACCACCTGCTGTCCATCGAACGAAACAGCGACGTGATGATCAAGGTGTCGCTCAGCGAAGGCGACCTGAACCTGCCTTCGGTCACCAGCATCTGGCCGAACGCCAACTGGTACGAGCGCGAAGTGTGGGACATGTTCGGCATCGACTTTGCCGGCCACCCGCACCTGAGCCGCATCATGATGCCGCCCACCTGGGAAGGTCACCCGCTGCGCAAGGACTACCCTGCCCGCGCCACCGAATTCGACCCCTACAGCCTGACCCTGGCCAAGCAGCAGCTCGAAGAAGAGTCGGCACGTTTCAACCCAGAGGCCTGGGGCATGAAACGCCAGGGCGCCAACGAGGACTACATGTTCCTCAACCTGGGCCCCAACCACCCTTCGGCCCACGGTGCCTTCCGCATCGTGCTGCAGCTGGACGGTGAAGAGATCGTCGACTGCGTACCGGACATCGGCTACCACCACCGTGGTGCCGAAAAAATGGCCGAGCGCCAGTCCTGGCACAGCTTCATCCCCTACACCGACCGCATTGACTACCTGGGCGGGGTGATGAACAACCTGCCTTACGTACTGGCGGTCGAGAAGCTGGCCGGCATCCAGGTGCCGCAGAAGGTCGATGTGATCCGCATCATGCTGGCCGAGTTCTTCCGTATCACCAGCCACCTGCTGTTCCTGGGTACCTACATCCAGGACGTGGGCGCCATGACCCCGGTGTTCTTCACCTTCACCGACCGCCAGCGCGCCTACACCGTGATCGAGGCGATCACCGGTTTCCGCCTGCACCCGGCCTGGTACCGCATCGGTGGCGTTGCCCACGACCTGCCGCGCGGCTGGGACAAACTGGTGAAGGACTTCGTCGAATGGCTGCCCAAGCGCCTGGACGAGTACACCAAGGCGGCCCTGCAAAACAGCATCCTCAAGGGCCGTACCATCGGCGTCGCTGCCTACAACACCCAGGAAGCCCTGGCGTGGGGCACCACCGGTGCCGGCCTGCGTTCCACCGGTTGCGACTTCGACCTGCGCAAAGCCCGCCCGTACTCCGGCTACGAGAACTTCGAGTTCGAAGTACCGCTGGCCCACAACGGCGACGCCTACGATCGTTGCATGGTGCGTGTGGAAGAGATGCGCCAGAGTATCCGCATCATCGACCAGTGCCTGCGCAACATGCCGGAAGGCCCGTACAAGGCGGACCACCCGCTGACCACGCCGCCGCCCAAAGAGCGCACCCTGCAGCACATCGAAACCCTGATCACCCACTTCCTGCAAGTCTCGTGGGGCCCGGTGATGCCGGCCAACGAGTCGTTCCAGATGATCGAGGCGACCAAGGGCATCAACAGTTACTACCTGACGAGCGATGGCGGCACCATGAGCTACCGCACCCGCATCCGGACGCCGAGCTACCCGCACCTGCAGCAGATCCCTTCGGTGATCAAAGGCAGCATGGTCGCCGACCTCATTGCGTACCTGGGCAGTATCGACTTCGTTATGGCTGACGTGGACCGCTAAGCATGAACAGCACGCTTATCCAAACCGACCGTTTCGCCCTGAGCGAAACCGAGCGCTCGGCCATCGAGCACGAAATGCACCACTACGAGGACCCGCGTGCGGCGTCCATCGAAGCCTTGAAGATCGTGCAAAAGGCGCGTGGCTGGGTACCGGACGGCGCCATCCACGCCATCGGCGAAGTGCTGGGCATCCCGGCCAGCGACGTGGAAGGTGTGGCCACCTTCTATAGCCAGATCTTCCGCCAGCCCGTTGGCCGCCACATCATCCGCGTGTGCGACAGCATGGTCTGCTACATCGGCGGCCATGAATCGGTCGTCAGCCAGATCCAGAGCGAGCTGGGCATCGGCCTGGGCCAGACCACTGCCGACGGACGCTTCACCCTGCTGCCGGTGTGCTGCCTGGGCAACTGCGACAAGGCCCCGGCCCTGATGATCGACGACGACACCTTTGGCGACGTGCAGCCTGCCGGCGTCACCAAGCTGCTGGAGGGTTACGTATGACCATTACTTCCTTCGGCCCGGCCAACCGCATTGCGCGTTCGGCCGAAACCCATCCTTTGACCTGGCGCCTGCGTGAAGACGGCGAACCGGTCTGGCTGGCCGAGTACGAGTCCAAGAACGGCTACGCCGGTGCCCGCAAGGCCTTGGCGCAGATGTCGCAGGACGACATCGTGCAGGCAGTCAAGGACTCCGGCCTCAAGGGCCGGGGTGGTGCTGGCTTCCCCACGGGCGTCAAGTGGGGCCTGATGCCCAAAGACGAATCCATGAACATCCGCTACCTGCTGTGCAACGCGGACGAAATGGAACCCAACACCTGGAAAGACCGCATGCTGATGGAGCAACAGCCCCATCTGCTGATCGAAGGCATGCTGATCAGTGCGCGGGCCCTGAAGGCCTACCGCGGCTATATCTTCCTGCGTGGCGAATACACCACCGCCGCCAAGAACCTCAACCGCGCCATCGATGAAGCCAAGGCCGCCGGCCTGCTGGGCAAGAACGTGCTGGGCAGCGGTTTTGACTTCGAGCTGTTCGTGCACACCGGTGCCGGCCGCTACATCTGCGGCGAAGAAACCGCACTGATCAACTCGCTGGAAGGCCGCCGCGCCAACCCGCGCTCCAAGCCGCCCTTCCCTGCCGCCGTGGGTGTGTGGGGCAAGCCGACCTGTGTGAACAACGTCGAGACCCTGTGCAACGTGCCGGCCATCGTCGCCAACGGCAACGACTGGTACAAGGCGCTGGCCCGTGAGGGCAGCGAGGACCACGGTACCAAGCTGATGGGCTTCTCCGGCAAGGTGAAAAACCCGGGCCTGTGGGAACTGCCGTTCGGCGTTACTGCCCGCGAGCTGTTCGAGGACTACGCCGGCGGCATGCGCGACGGCTTTACGCTCAAGTGCTGGCAGCCGGGTGGCGCCGGTACTGGCTTCCTGCTGCCCGAGCACCTCGACGCACAGATGTACGCCGGTGGCATCGCCAAGGTGGGTACCCGCATGGGTACGGGCCTGGCCATGGCCGTGGACGACAGCGTCAGCATGGTTTCGCTGCTGCGCAACATGGAGGAGTTCTTCGCCCGCGAGTCGTGCGGCTGGTGCACCCCATGCCGTGATGGCCTGCCATGGAGCGTGAAGATGCTACGCGCCCTGGAAAAAGGCCAGGGCCGCGCCGAAGACATCGAGACGCTGCTGGGCCTGGTCAACTTCCTCGGCCCAGGCCGTACCTTCTGTGCTCACGCACCGGGTGCCGTCGAGCCCTTGGGCAGTGCCATCAAATACTTCCGGTCCGAGTTCGAGGCCGGTGTCGCGCCAGCAAGCGCTGCCGACGCCCTGCGCCCGAACCTGGCCCAACCGATTACGGTTGGCGCATAACAAGATGAAACGCGGGTGGTCCGTGCCACCCGCCGGCTTTGCAGGCGCGCGCAGGTATGACGCGAGTCGCGGGCCCACCGATTTCCATTAGCCACGCCCGCTCACGCGGGCCAACGAAGAACTTTGAACAATGGCCACTATCCACGTAGACGGCAAAGCGCTCGAAGTCAATGGTGCAGACAACCTGTTACAGGCCTGTCTGTCGCTCGGCCTCGACATCCCCTATTTCTGCTGGCACCCGGCGCTTGGTAGCGTTGGCGCTTGCCGGCAGTGCGCGGTCAAGCAGTACACCGACGAGAACGACACCCGTGGTCGTATCGTCATGTCCTGCATGACCCCTGCCTCCGACGGCACCTGGATCTCCATCGAAGACGAAGAGTCCAAGGCGTTCCGCGCCAGTGTCGTCGAATGGCTGATGACCAACCACCCGCACGACTGCCCGGTGTGCGAGGAAGGCGGTCACTGCCACCTGCAGGACATGACGGTAATGACCGGCCACAACGAGCGCCGCTACCGTTTCACCAAGCGTACCCACCAGAACCAGGACCTCGGCCCGTTCATCGCCCACGAGATGAACCGCTGCATCGCCTGCTATCGCTGCGTGCGCTACTACAAGGACTATGCCGGTGGTACCGACCTGGGCGTGTACGGCGCTCACGACAACGTGTACTTTGGCCGGGTCGAAGACGGCGTGCTGGAAAGCGAGTTCTCCGGCAACCTGACCGAGGTCTGCCCGACTGGCGTATTCACCGACAAGACCCACTCCGAGCGCTACAACCGCAAGTGGGACATGCAGTTCGCCCCGAGCATCTGCCATGGCTGCTCCAGCGGCTGCAACATCAGCCCCGGTGAGCGCTATGGCGAACTGCGCCGTATCGAGAACCGCTTCAACGGCTCGGTCAACCAGTACTTCCTGTGCGACCGCGGCCGCTTCGGCTACGGCTACGTCAACCGCACCGACCGCCCACGTCAGCCGCTGCTGGCCGACGGCACCAAGCTGGGCCTGGATGCTGCACTGGACAAGGCCGCCGACCTGCTGCGCGGCCGTACCATCGTTGGCATCGGCTCGCCACGCGCCAGCCTCGAAAGCAACTATGGCCTGCGTGAGCTGGTGGGCGCCGAGTACTTCTACTCGGGTATGGAGGCCGGCGAACTGGCCCGCGTACGCCTGGCGCTGAGCGTGCTGAACAACAGCCCGCTGCCGGTACCGACCCTGCGCGACATCGAAGACCATGACGCCGTGTTCGTGCTGGGTGAAGACCTCACTCAAACTGCCGCGCGCCTGGCCCTGTCGGTGCGCCAGGCCACAAAAGGCAAGGCCGAGGCCATGGCCGAGGCGATGAAAGTACAGCCTTGGCTGGACGCCGCCGTGAAGAACATCGGCCAGCACGCGCTGTACCCGCTGTTCATCGCATCCCTGGCTGAAACCAAGCTGGACGACGTGGCCGAAGAATGCGTACACGCCGCGCCAGCCGACCTGGCCCGCATCGGCTTTGCCGTGGCCAACGCCATCGACCCAAGCGCCCCGGCCGTTGCTGGCCTGGACAGCGAAGCCCAAGCCTTGGCCCAGCGCATCGCCGACGCCCTCGTGGCTGCCAAGCGCCCACTGGTGGTCGCCGGTACCTCGCTGGCCGACCCGGCGTTGATCGAAGCGGCTGCCAACATCGCCAAGGCGCTGAAGCTGCGCGAGAAAAACGGCTCCCTGAGCCTGGTGGTGCCCGAGGCCAACAGCCTGGGCATGGCCATGCTCGGGGGCGAGTCGGTAGACGCTGCACTGGATGCAGTGATTGCCGGCAAGGCTGACGCCATCGTGGTGCTGGAAAACGACCTGTACGCCCGCGTACCGGCTGCCAAGGTCGATGCTGCCCTGGCTGCGGCCAAGGTGGTGATCGTGGCCGACCACACCAGAACCGCCACCGTCGAGCGCGCCCACCTGGTGCTGCCGGCTGCATCGTTCGCCGAAGGCGACGGCACCCTGGTGAGCCAGGAAGGCCGTGCCCAGCGCTTCTTCCAGGTGTTCGACCCGCAATACCTGGACAGCAGCATCCAGGTTCACGAAGGCTGGCGCTGGATGCACGCCCTGCGTGCCACCCTGCTGAACAAGCCCGTGGACTGGACCCAGCTGGACCACGTGACCAGCGCCTGCGCCGAAGCCGCCCCGCAACTGGCCGGCATCGTCAACGCTGCGCCAAGCGCCGCGTTCCGCATCAAGGGCATGAAGCTGGCCCGCGAACCGCTGCGTTATTCGGGCCGTACCGCCATGCGCGCCAACATCAGCGTGCACGAACCGCGTACCCCGCAAGACAAGGACACCGCGTTCGCGTTCTCGATGGAAGGCTACTCGGGCTCTGCCGAACCGCGCCAGCAAGTGCCGTTCGCCTGGTCGCCGGGCTGGAACTCCCCGCAGGCGTGGAACAAGTTCCAGGACGAGGTCGGTGGCCACCTGCGTGCCGGTGACCCCGGCGTGCGCCTGATCGAATCCCAAGGCGATCGCCTGAGCTGGTTCACTGCCATTCCGGGCGCCTTCAACCCGGCCCGTGGCAACTGGACAGCCGTGCCGTTCTTCCACCTGTTCGGCAGCGAAGAAAACTCGTCGCGCGCCGAACCGGTGCAAGCGCGCATCCCGGCTGCCTACGTGGCACTGGCCAAGTCCGAAGCGGACCGCCTGGGTGTCAACGAAGGCGCCCTGCTGAGCCTGAACGTGGCTGGCGTGGCCCTGCGCCTGCCGCTGCGTATCAATGAACAACTGGGCGCAGGCCTGGTGGCATTGCCCAAAGGCCTGGCCGGCATCCCGCCTGCCATCTTCGGGGCAACCGTCGACGGCCTGCAGGAGGCAGCACAATGAGCTGGTTCACCCCGGAAGTAATCGATGTGATCCTCAGCGTCTTGCGCGCCATCGTGGTGCTGCTGGCGGTGGTGGTGTGCGGCGCGCTGCTCAGCTTCGTCGAGCGCCGCCTGCTGGGCTGGTGGCAGGACCGTTACGGCCCGAACCGCGTCGGCCCCTTCGGCATGTTCCAGATCGCTGCCGACATGCTGAAGATGTTCTTCAAGGAAGACTGGAACCCACCCTTCGTCGACCGGGTGATCTTCACCCTGGCACCGGTGGTGGCCATGAGCGCCCTGCTGATCGCCTTCGTGGTCATCCCCATCACCCCGACCTGGGGCGTGGCCGACCTGAACATCGGCCTGCTGTTCTTCTTCGCCATGGCGGGCCTGTCGGTGTACGCCGTGCTGTTCGCCGGCTGGTCGTCGAACAACAAGTACGCCCTGCTGGGCAGCTTGCGGGCGTCGGCGCAGACCGTGTCGTACGAGGTGTTCCTGGGCCTGGCGCTGATGGGCGTGGTGGTGCAGGTGGGCTCGTTCAACATGCGCGATATCGTCGAGTACCAGGCACAGAACCTGTGGTTCATCATTCCGCAGTTCTTCGGCTTCTGCACCTTCTTCATCGCTGGCGTCGCCGTGACTCACCGTCACCCGTTCGACCAGCCGGAAGCGGAACAGGAACTGGCCGACGGCTACCACATCGAGTATGCCGGCATGAAGTGGGGCATGTTCTTCGTTGGTGAGTACATCGGCATCATCCTCATCTCGGCGCTGCTGGTCACCCTGTTCTTCGGCGGCTGGCACGGCCCGTTCGGCATCCTGCCGCAACTGTCGTTCCTGTGGTTCGCGCTGAAGACCGCGTTCTTCATCATGCTGTTCATCCTGCTGCGCGCCTCGATCCCGCGCCCACGCTATGACCAGGTGATGGACTTCAGCTGGAAGTTCTGCCTGCCGCTGACCCTGATCAATTTGCTGGTGACCGCTGCGATCGTGCTTTACAACACGCCAGCCGTCGCGGCCCAGTGAGGATTTGACCCATGTTCAAGTATATCGGCGACATCGTTAAGGGCACCGGCACCCAACTGCGCAGCCTGGCAATGGTGTTCTCCCACGGGTTCCGCAAGCGCGACACCCTGCAGTACCCCGAAGAACCCGTGTACCTGCCGCCGCGCTACCGCGGCCGCATCGTGCTCACCCGCGACCCCGACGGCGAAGAGCGCTGCGTGGCGTGCAACCTGTGTGCGGTCGCCTGCCCGGTGGGCTGCATCTCGTTGCAGAAGGCCGAGACCGAGGATGGCCGCTGGTACCCGGAGTTCTTCCGCATCAACTTCTCGCGCTGCATTTTCTGCGGCCTGTGCGAAGAGGCGTGCCCGACCACCGCAATCCAGCTCACTCCGGATTTCGAAATGGCCGAGTTCAAGCGTCAGGACCTGGTGTACGAGAAAGAAGATCTGCTGATCTCCGGCCCCGGCAAGAACCCTGACTACAACTTCTACCGTGTTGCGGGCATGGCGATCGCTGGCAAGCCGAAAGGCGCTGCGCAGAACGAAGCCGAGCCGATCAACGTGAAGAGCTTGCTCCCATAAGGACAGAAAGATGGAATTCGCTTTCTACTTCGCATCCGGGATCGCCGTGGTTTCCACCCTTCGGGTGGTCACTGGCACCAACCCCGTGCACGCCCTGCTCTACCTGATCATTTCGCTGATTTCCGTGGCGATGATCTTCTTCTCCCTTGGCGCGCCGTTCGCAGGCGCCCTGGAAGTGATCGCCTATGCCGGCGCCATCATGGTGCTGTTCGTGTTCGTGGTGATGATGCTCAACCTGGGGCCGGCCTCGGTAGCCCAGGAACGTGGCTGGCTCAAGCCGGGCATCTGGGCCGGGCCGGTGATTCTTGGCGCCCTGCTGCTGCTCGAGCTGCTGTATGTGCTGTTCGTCGCCCCAAGCGGCGCCGCCATCAGCGGCACCACCGTGGGCCCGAAGGCCGTTGGCATCAGCCTGTTCGGCCCCTACCTGCTGGTGGTCGAGCTGGCGTCGATGCTGCTGCTGGCGGCAGCGGTCACCGCCTTCCACCTGGGCCGCAATGAGGCGAAGGAGTAAATCATGGGTGCTATCCCTCTCGAGCATGGTCTGGCGGTCGCCGGCATCCTGTTCTGCTTAGGTCTGGTTGGCCTGATGGTCCGCCGCAACATCCTCTTCGTGCTCATGAGCCTGGAAGTGATGATGAACGCCTCTGCCCTGGCGTTCGTCGTCGCCGGCGCCCGCTGGGTGCAGCCTGACGGCCAGGTGATGTTCATTCTGGTGATCAGCCTGGCAGCCGCCGAGGCCAGCATCGGCCTGGCCATCCTGCTGCAGCTGTATCGCCGCTTCCACACTCTCGACATCGATGCTGCCAGTGAGATGCGCGGATGAACCTTCTCTTTCTGACTTTCGTCTTTCCCCTCATCGGCTTCCTGCTGCTGTCGTTCTCGCGCGGGAGGTTCTCGGAGAACCTGTCGGCCGTGATCGGCGTGGGCTCGGTAGGCCTGTCGGCGGCTACCGCCGCCTATGTCATCTGGCAATTCAACGTCGCCCCGCCTGAGGGTGGCGCCTACAGCCAGCTGCTGTGGCAGTGGATGTCGGTGGACGGCTTCGCCCCGAACTTCACCCTGTACCTGGATGGCCTGTCGGTCACCATGCTGGGCGTGGTCACCGGTGTCGGCTTCCTGATCCACCTGTTCGCCTCCTGGTACATGCGCGGCGAAGCCGGTTATTCGCGCTTCTTCTCGTACACCAACCTGTTCATCGCCAGCATGCTGTTCCTGATCCTGGGCGATAACCTGCTGTTCATCTACTTCGGTTGGGAAGGCGTGGGCCTGTGCTCGTACCTGTTGATCGGTTTCTATTACAGCAACCGCAACAACGGTAATGCAGCGCTCAAGGCGTTCATCGTCACCCGTATCGGCGACGTGTTCATGGCCATCGGCCTGTTCATCCTGTTCGCCCAGCTGGGTACGCTGAATGTGCAGGAACTGCTGGTGCTGGCACCGCAGAAATTCCAGGCAGGTGACACCTGGATGGTGCTGGCAACGCTGATGCTGCTCGGTGGCGCGGTCGGTAAATCCGCCCAGCTGCCATTGCAAACCTGGCTGGCCGACGCCATGGCGGGCCCTACCCCGGTTTCGGCACTGATCCACGCCGCGACCATGGTAACCGCCGGCGTTTACCTGATTGCCCGCACCAACGGCCTGTTCCTGCTGGCGCCAGATATCCTGCACCTGGTAGGCGTGGTGGGTGGCGTGACCCTGGTGCTGGCCGGCTTCGCCGCGCTGGTGCAGACCGACATCAAGCGTATCCTCGCCTATTCGACCATGAGCCAGATTGGCTACATGTTCCTGGCCCTGGGCGTAGGTGCATGGGACGCCGCGATCTTCCACCTGATGACCCACGCGTTCTTCAAGGCCCTGCTGTTCCTGGCGTCCGGCGCGGTGATCGTTGCCTGCCACCACGAGCAGAACATCTTCAAGATGGGTGGCCTGTGGAAGAAACTGCCCCTGGCCTACGCCAGCTTCGTGGTCGGCGGCGCTGCGCTTGCGGCCCTGCCTATCGTGACCGTGGGCTTCTACTCCAAGGACGAGATCCTCTGGGAAGCCTTCGCCAGCGGTAACTCCGGGCTGCTGTACGCCGGCCTGGTGGGTGCGTTCATGACCTCGCTGTACACCTTCCGCCTGATCTTCATCGCCTTCCACGGCGAAGCCAAGACCGAAGCCCATGCGGGCCATGGCATCAGCTACTGGCTGCCACTGGGCGTGCTGATCGTGCTGTCGACCTTCGTCGGCGCCTGGATCACCCCGCCACTGGCCGATGTACTGCCGCAAAGCGCCGGCCATGCCGGTGGTGAAGCCAAGCACGCACTGGAGATCACCTCAGGCGCCATCGCCATTGCCGGTATCCTGCTAGCGGCGTTGCTGTTCCTGGGCAAGCGCAGCTTTGTCAGCGCGGTCGCCAACAGCAGCCTTGGCCGGGTGCTGTCGGCCTGGTGGTTCGCCGCCTGGGGCTTCGACTGGATCTACGACAAGCTGTTCGTCAAGCCTTACCTGCTGATCAGCCACCTTCTGCGCAAGGACCCGGT
The DNA here is from genome assembly GCF_016648095.1 of Pseudomonas sp. S32. Lineage (NCBI taxonomy): Bacteria > Pseudomonadati > Pseudomonadota > Gammaproteobacteria > Pseudomonadales > Pseudomonadaceae > Pseudomonas > Pseudomonas sp. S32. The sequence goes on along the minus strand of NZ_JACVVF010000016.1, from coordinate 96,280 downwards.
CGACCGTACCATCGGTTTGATCCCGCGCATGGCCCGCGGCGGCCACGTTGCCATGAGCAAGACCGAGACTGGCCAGTTGCGCTGGTACACCGCTTCCATCGCCGTAGGCGCAGTGCTGGTACTTGGCGCTGTGGTAGTGGCCGCGGTATGACCATGAACCTTGCGAACCTTGCGACCCTGCAAAAGGAAATGAACCCGTCATGATTTTGCCTTGGCTGATCCTGATCCCCTTCATCGGCGGCTTCCTGTGCTGGCTGGCTGAGCGCTTCGGCGCCACCCTGCCACGCTGGATCGCGCTGCTGACCATGTCCCTGCTGCTCGGCATCGGCCTGTGGCTGTGGGCTAACGGCGACTACACCCTGGCCCCCGCTCCGGGCGCCGAGCCTGCCTGGGCCCTTGAATACAAGGTCCAGTGGATCCAGCGCTTCGGCATCAGCATCCACCTGGCGCTGGACGGCCTGTCGCTGCTGATGATCCTGCTGACCGGCCTGCTCGGCGTGCTGTCGGTGCTGTGCTCCTGGAAGGAAATCCAGCGCCATGTCGGCTTCTTCCACCTGAACCTGATGTGGATTCTGGGTGGTGTGGTCGGCGTGTTCCTGGCCCTGGACCTGTTCCTGTTCTTCTTCTTCTGGGAAATGATGCTGGTGCCGATGTATTTCCTCATCGCGCTCTGGGGTCATAGCTCGGCAGACGGCAAGAAGACCCGCATCTACGCCGCCACCAAGTTCTTCATCTTCACTCAGGCCAGCGGCCTGATCATGCTGGTGGCGATCCTGGGCCTGGTGCTGGTCAACTACAGCAATACGGGTGTGCTTACCTTCAACTACAGCGACCTGTTGAAGGCTGACCTGCCGGCCGGTACGGAGTACCTGCTGATGCTGGGCTTCTTCATTGCCTTCGCGGTGAAGCTGCCGGTGGTGCCCTTCCACTCCTGGCTGCCGGATGCCCACGCCCAGGCGCCCACCGCGGGCTCCGTGGACCTGGCCGGTATCCTGCTGAAAACCGCCGCCTACGGCTTGCTGCGTTTCGCCCTGCCGCTGTTCCCCAATGCCTCGGCCGAGTTTGCGCCCATCGCCATGACCCTGGGCCTGATCGGGATCTTCTACGGTGCCTTCCTGGCGTTCGCCCAGACCGACATCAAGCGCCTGATCGCCTTCTCCAGCGTTTCGCACATGGGCTTCGTGCTGATCGGCATCTACTCCGGCAGCCAGCAGGCCCTGCAGGGCGCCGTCATCCAGATGCTTGCCCACGGTGTTTCGGCTGCCGCGCTGTTCATTCTGTCGGGCCAACTGTACGAACGCCTGCATACCCGTGACATGCGTCAAATGGGAGGCCTGTGGCACCGCATCGCCTACCTGCCGGCCATCAGCCTGTTCTTCGCCGCAGCCTCTCTGGGCCTGCCGGGTACCGGTAACTTCGTTGGCGAGTTCCTGATCCTGCTCGGTAGCTTCGTGCATGTACCGTGGATCACGGTCATCGCCACCACTGGCCTGGTATTCGGCTCGGTCTACTCGCTGATCATGATCCACCGTGCCTACTTCGGCCCGAGCAAGGCCGACACCGTGCTGGCCGGCATGGACGCTCGCGAACTGATCATGGTCCTGGGCCTGGCAGTGCTGCTGATCCTGCTGGGCGTGTATCCGCAGCCGTTCCTCGACACCTCTGCCGCCACCATGAGTGGCGTGCAGCAGTGGCTCGGTTCCGCTTTCACTCAACTCGCTTCGGCCCGGTAAGAGCGCTATGGAATTCACCACTCAACACTTCATCGCATTGGCGCCGATGCTGATCACCACCCTCACCACGGTGGTGGTGATGTTGGCGATCGCCTGGAAGCGCAACCACTCGCAAACCTTCCTGCTGTCCACCGTGGGCCTGAACCTGGCCCTGCTGTCGATCCTGCCGGCGCTGAAGGTTGCCCCCCTGGCAGTTACCTCGCTGGTGACCATCGACAAGTTCGCCTGCCTGTACATGGCGATCATCCTGGTGGCAACGCTGGCTTGCGTCACCCTCGCCCATGCCTACCTTGGCGATGGCGCCAAAGGCTTCCCGGGCAACCGCGAAGAGCTGTACCTGCTGCTGCTGATGTCGGCACTGGGTGGCCTGGTGCTGGTCAGCGCCAACCACCTGGCCGGCCTGTTCATCGGCCTGGAGCTGTTGTCGGTGCCGGTGTACGGCCTGGTGGCCTATGCCTTCTTCAACAAGCGGTCACTGGAAGCCGGCATCAAGTACATGGTGTTGTCGGCGGCAGGCTCGGCTTTCCTGCTGTTCGGCATGGCGTTGCTGTACGCCGACGCCGGCAGCCTCACCTTCGACCAGCTGGGCAAGGCCCTGGCCGCCACCAGCATGCCAAGCCTGCTGGCCCAGCTGGGCCTGGGCATGATGCTGGTCGGCCTGGCCTTCAAGCTGTCGCTGGTACCGTTCCACTTGTGGACCCCGGACGTGTATGAGGGCGCTCCTGCCCCGGTTGCCGCGTTCCTGGCCACGGCCAGCAAGGTGGCGGTATTCGCCGTGGTGGTACGCCTGTTCATGCTGTCGCCTGCTGCAAGCAGCGGTGTATTGAGCACGGTGCTGGCCGTGATCGCGGTGGCATCGATTCTGGTGGGCAACCTGCTGGCGCTGACCCAGAGCAACCTCAAGCGCCTGCTGGGTTACTCGTCCATCGCCCACTTCGGCTACCTGCTGATCGCCCTGGTTGCCAGCAAGGGCCTGGCCATGGAAGCCATGGGCGTTTACCTGGTGACCTACGTGATCACCAGCCTGGGTGCCTTTGGCGTTATCACCCTGATGTCGTCGCCCTACGCTGGGCGTGATGCGGATGCGCTGTACGAGTACCGTGGCCTGTTCTGGCGCCGCCCGTACCTGACCGCCGTACTGACCGTGATGATGCTGTCGCTGGCGGGCATCCCGCTTACCGCAGGCTTCATCGGCAAGTTCTACATCATCGCCACAGGCGTCGAGTCGCAACTGTGGTGGCTGGTGGGTGCACTGGTGGTGGGTAGCGCCATTGGTGTGTACTACTACCTGCGCGTCATGGTGACTCTCTACCTGGTAGAGCCGAACCTGCGCCGTCACGATGCCCCGTTGAAGTGGGAACAGCGCACCGGTGGCGTCATGCTGCTGGCCATCGCCGTGCTTGCGTTCGTGCTCGGCGTGTATCCGCAGCCGTTGTTGGACCTTGTTCAACAAGCCAGCCTGCAACTGATCGGCTGATCGGTCCGGCAACACGAAAACACCCCGCTTGTGCGGGGTGTTTTTGTATCTGCGCCATCAAGGTGGTGCGCCATCCATGGCCACATCGTTGCGCCTCACTCACCGTGGCAGCTCAGCGCTGTATCCGGTAACGCCGCCTTGCGCAAGTCGCCCTTGGCTGGCGGCAGGTACACGCCGGGGTTTGGCATGCCGCTAGGGGACAACTCGTGGGTCATCTCGAACTCAGCGCGCACTGACCAGCCGCACGCCTCGGTGGTGCATTGCAAATAAGCAATTCGCAAGAAAATATGACGGCCTTCGCTGGTACGTATGCGCATGCGGCTATGGCAATGCGGGCAGACCAGTTTATAAGTACTCACGAGAAGTACCTGCTAGCATTGTCCATGCCCCTGCGATGCAGGCATGATCCGAACGCCACGTAGGTTTTGGCTGAATGCAGGGCTGGGTGGCTCATCTTCAAGTTCCTCATGCGGGAATCCTCCTAAAAAAACACAGGGCTGTATTCATAACGAGTAGTTTAAGCCCATGGAATATCATTAAACCAGTGATGGATATTTGTTATGAGTACTCATGTACTTGCTGCAGTGATGGACCGCCTCAAGCAGCTGACCGGTGCCCAAACTGACGCGGAGCTTTCACGGGCGTTGTCGATCAGCCCGCAGACATTGAGCAGCTGGAAAGTACGCAACAGTATCCCGTACTCCCTTTGCATAAAAATGGCTACGCACTATGCGTGCTCTCTGGACTGGTTACTGCTGGGCAGAGACCAGGCCGGCTTTAGCCCTCAGGACGACGGTGCGTGGGAGTCGGATTTGCTGGGGCGATTGCGCAGCCTGTCCCCTACTGACCGGCAAGCCATCTTGCTGGTGATCAAGGACAAACAACGGATACAGCTTCTGGAACAGAGGCTGACCGAACTGGGCATGCACCCTGGCAGCAGTGGCATCCCTTAACCCCGCCGCCGCCAGCGCTGAATCAGCTCGCGCGGGTCCAGTGAATCCAGCCAGACCATGACCTTCAGGCTGATGGGGATGACCACAACAGCCGCGACGAAGGCCGACATGCCTGGGGTCAGCAAAGGCGCCACGGATGAAACCAAGGGTTCGAAAAGGTGCCCTACCCCCACCGTCACGAACACCAGCAGCATTTTCTTGCCCAGTGTAAGCCGCTTGGCCGTGTTGGTGATGAGCCGATCCCGGGCTGCGCTGACCAGCAAAGCGCCAAGCAAGGCGGCGAACAACACATTGGCCTCCCCGCTCAACAGCTGTATCACCGCCTGGGATAACCCCCCTGCATCAAGTCGTTCAGCCATGGTGAACACCCCGGCGTGAGGAGCGTACGTAGGGCACGCCCAGGTAATGCATGATTGCCGCGTCCACGAAGCACAGGTAACACACCCGCAGCGCACGCCCATGGTCATGCCCGCACACGTCATCCAGGCGTTTGTAGCCCAAGCTGCGCAACACGGCCCTCCAGTTGGCAAACTCGCGGGCGGCCTCGATCACGGCGCAACGAGCGGCTACCTCGATTGCTGCATCACCTGTGGTTCGCTGCAACCTCAGGCGCTTGCGAAGCTTGTTGAGCTCAATGCGTGGCCAGAACGGATCGTGACAGTCGGCAGCCCGTGCAGTGTCTTGATGATTCATGACCGTACCTCACGCTTCGGCCAACAGGCCGTAGCGAATGGCCTTGATCACTGCCCCTACCCGGGTAGGTACGTCAAATTTGCGCAGAATGTTGGACACGTGGAAATTCACCGTCGACTCCTTGCACCCCAGTATCTGCCCGATCTCCCACGAACTCTTGCCATAGGCGCACCACAGCAGTACCTGCTGTTCACGGGGCGTCAGGCGTGCGGGGTCGCCGGTGGGCGTGCCTGTGGGGGTAGAAGCGACGGATTGTTGCGGACCTCTTGCATCGGTAACCATGTTCGAACTCCAGGGGTTTGCGACCGGCGGTGCTGCCGACCTGTGGCCACCTTACGAAGCAAGTGCGTGCCCGCTCTAGCGACGGGCTTTGTAAAGAAACTTCGTACACTTGCGCCCTACCAAAAGTGCGATAGATTTGCTGGCTTTCGGCGTGCTCCGAGCGCCATTTCGCTCGTCTCAACGCAGTTGTTCATCCGCTATTTACCTGGAGCCCTACAATGCGTCGCGTTTTGTCCCTACCCCCCTGCGTGGGCCTGCTGGGTGCGTTCATGGCTGCCCAGCCCGCGCAGGCAGCTGCACCGGTCGAATTGGGCCAGGTGTTGATCACCGAGGAGGAGCAGGACGACCTGAGCGCCGCAGGTGAACGCTTGCGGGCCATACCGGGCGCCACCAACCTGGTGGACATGCACGGCGTTGGGCAGGGCCGCGTGGCCAGCAACCAGGACGTACTGGCCTACCAGCCGGGGGTATTCGCCCAGTCGGCAGGCAACGATGGGATCAAGCTGTCGATCCGTGGGTCGGGCATCAACCGGGCGCCGGGTGCTCATGGCTCGGGCGTATACACGATGTTCGATGGCCTTCCCCTGACCGGCCCAGGCGGCACCCCCTACGAGCTGTTCGAACCCTTGTGGTTGAGCCGCGCCGAAGTGCTGCGAGGCGCCAATGGGTTCGACCAGGGTGCCTTGGCCCTTGGCGGTGCGATCAACTATGTCACCCACACGGGCCGCGACGCCGCGCCGTTACAGGTGCGCTACGAAGTGGGCAGCCGCGGCTACCAGCATCGGCATGTCAGCTCGGGCCAGGTGCTGGGTGACCTCGATTACTACGTGGCCCTGACTGACGTTGAGTACAACGGCTACCAGCGGCACAGCAGTGGCAGTGCCAAAGGGGTTGCCGCCAACGTTGGCTACCGCTTCAACCCGAACCTGGAAACGCGGTTCTACCTGCGTTACCGGGAAACCGAAAACGAACTGGCCGGCCGCCTGACCAAAGACCAGATCAAGCACCACCCGCGGGCAGCCAACCCGGGCTACCTGGCACGCGATGACAGCCGCCCGCAACCGGGCAGCACCTGGGTGGGCAACAAAACCACCTTCTACCTCGATGACGACGCCAGGCTAGAGGCTGGCCTGGTGTACCACGACTACCCCATGGACCTTCGCGAAGGGCCCATGCGCCTGAAGGTCGCCTACACCGATGTCAGCGGCACGCTCAGCTACAAGCGCCGCGACACGGTGTTCGGGCGTGAAAGCAAGACCACCATCGGCTGGCGCACCACCAAGCACCTGCCCAACAGCGGCGCATCGCAGTTTGCACGCAATGGCCATGTGTTCGGTGACCGCACGCGGGACTTTACCTATCAAGGGTCCGATACCGTGCTGCACCTGGGCAACGACCTGGAGCTGATACCCAACGTATGGCTGACCACCGGGCTTGCCGCCATCTATACCCGCCGCGAGAGTGACGTAACCTACCCCGCCCAAGGCGGCAAGGTGTCGATGCACGACTGGGACTACGCGCCACGCGTGGGCGTGCGCTACGACATACGCCCCGACCTGCAGGTGTACGGCAACCTCAGCCGGTCGGTAGAGCCGCCGCACCCGTGGTCATTGATCTGGAGTTCGCCAAGCGTCGGCGGCAAGCAGATCCAGCCGATCAAGATGCAGAACCAGACCGCGACCACCCTGGAGCTGGGTGCCCGTGGCGACTCCGCACTCGGCCGCTGGGACCTCGCCTGGTATTACTCGCGGGTACGCCATGAGCTGCTGGCTGTTGAAGTGGTGCCCGGTTTCACTTCCGAATTCAACGCCAGCGCCACAGTACACCAAGGTGTGGAAGCTGGCCTGCAGAGCACGTTGTGGGAAAGGCCAGGCACTGGCAAGCTCAGCGCGCGCCAGGCCTACACGTTCAGTGATTTCCACTACCGTGACGACGACCGCTTCGGCGACAACCGCCTGCCCGGCATCCCCATGCACTACTACCAGGCCGAGCTTCGCTACGACTGGCCGAGCGGGTTCTATGCCGGCGTGAACACGCAGCTGGCGTCGAAAGTGCAGGTGGACTACGCCAACAGCAACTATGCCGATGCCTACGCGATCATGGGGGCGCGGCTGGGCTGGGACTCGCCAAAACAGGACTGGCAGGCCTGGCTGGACCTGCGCAACCTGGCCAACAAACGCTACGCCGCCACGGTGACCCCGGCGTACAACGATGCAGGCAGGGACAACCCCCGCTCCACGCCCGGTGAAGGTTTTGGGGTGTATGCAGGGGTTTCTTACAGCTTCCGCTAACAGGCCTTTACACCCGGGAGCGCCGCCATGCGGCCCTCCTGGGCGTCAACAGCTATCAAACAGCGCGGTTCAGCTTCACCCAAGAGGCGAACTTGTCGATGAACGCCTGCAAGAATGGCCGGGTCTTGTCATTGAGCTTGCCTGACTCGTCGAACAGGTTGGCCGCGCCGCCGATATAGGCCTCTGGCATCTGCATGCAGGGCATGTCAAGGAACACCAACGCCTGGCGCACGGCGTGGTTGGCGCCAAAGCCGCCGATGGCACCCGGCGATACACTGACGACCGCTGTTGGTTTACCCGCCCAGGCGCTTTGCCCATAGGGCCGGGAGCCGACGTCGATGGCGTTTTTCAGGCAGCCCGGTATCGAGCGGTTGTATTCCGGGGTGACGAACAGCACTGCATCGCTGTGGCGGATGTCGTCGCGGAACCGGGTCCAGGCCTGGGGTACAGCTTCAGCCTCGACATCTTCGTTGTACATAGGCAGGTCGCCGATTTCAACGATTTTCAAGGCCAGGCTCGAGGGGGCCAGTTCCGACAAGGCGCGGGCGACCTTACGGTTGTAGGACTCCTTGCGCAAGCTACCGACAACGACAGCAACCGAATACACCTGGGTCATGGCGATCTCCATACTTCACGGGTTCAAGGGACGATGTAGTTATAGATGACCCTTTTCAGGCGCTTTGGTTTTTTTTCGGGCGCACGAAAACTTCCCTGACCGTTCCACGGTCTATTACTGCATACATTTCTTACGCAATTCAGAGGGTTCCACCCAAATGGCAGCAGTAATGGTCGGCCAATTCCATGCCCGTGACGCCGAAGGCCGCATCTACCCCGTGCACGAGTTTCAGGAATCGACCCTGCAACTGGACGGCAGCACGACGGGCGCCCCTATCACCACCTATCGCCTTGCCATCGGCGACCGGGTCAACCACCTGGGTGAGAACCGCTTCGAGCTGGTGCGTACGGGTATTGAGATCATTCGTATCCCGTAACGCGAGCGATGTGCGGGGCTGCTTTACCCCTGTCCCTGTGGGAACGGGTTTACCCGCGAAGCAGGCAGCGCGGTGCATGGCACCGGCTTCGCCGGTGTTCGCGGGTAAACCCGCTCCCACAGGGATTGCGCCAACTTTGAGATCTTGTGGGAGATAGTTGCTCCCACTGTGATTGCACCAACATTCAGATCTTGGGGAAGACAGTTGCCCCCACAGGCCTCCTAACTACCCAGCTGTCGCCTCATTCAGGGCCTGCCACATCGATGGGCCACCCGCCGACTTGGCGATGGCCGCCAGGCGTTCGGCATGGGCCTCCAGTTCATCGGCGCTAGCCATCACCACCCGCCCTGGTGCGCGACCGGTGATGCGGCGGATTTCACTGCCGCCACTACCCTGCCCGTCTCCATCAGCGTCAGTACCATGCCCCGCCAGCGACAGGCTGGTCTGGCCCCCGGTCATCGCCAGGTAAACGTCGGCCAGCAGTTCGGAGTCGAGCAACGCGCCGTGCAACTCACGGCCGGAGTTGTCGATGTCGTAGCGTTTGCACAGGGCATCCAGGCTGTTGCGCTGCCCCGGGTGGCGCGCCCGCGCCAGCAACAGGGTGTCGAGAATGGCGCAGTGCTGCGAGATGTCCGCCCGGTCCTGCTGGCCCAGCAAGGCATACTCGTTATTGATGAACCCGACGTCGAACGCCGCGTTATGGATGACCAGCGTGGCGCCGCGGATGAAGTCGAAGAACTCTTCGGCCACATCGCCAAACCGGGGCTTGCCGATCAGGAAGGCATCGGTGATGCCGTGAACGTTGATCGCCCCCTCGTCGCTCTCGCGATCCGGCTGCAGGTACACATGAAAATGCCGCCCCGTCAGCCGCCGGCCAATCACCTCGACACAGCCGATCTCGATGATGCGGTGCCCCTCGCTCACCGGCATGCCCGTGGTTTCGGTATCGAGAATGACGAACCGTTTGTCTTGCTGCTGCTCCACGTGGCGTGCTCCAAGTTGCATCAGTTACAGGGGCGCGCAGTATACCAGCAAGCGCCAGGCATCACGTGCCAGCCTGTCGATCAGCGCCCAGCGCGGACCTCGTCGACGCCGCGGTTGGCCAACTGATCGGCGCGTTCGTTACCGGGGTGGCCGATGTGGCCACGCACCCACTTCCAGGTCACGCGGTGGCGGTTGACCTGTTCGTCAAGCTGCTGCCACAGGTCGGCGTTTTTAACCGGTTCCTTGGCGGCGGTTTTCCAGCCGCGCTTCTTCCAGTTCACCATCCACTCGTTGATGCCTTTCATCACGTATTGCGAGTCGGTGGTCAGCACCACGTCGCACTCACGCTTGAGGGCCATCAGCCCCTGGATGGCGGCCATGAGCTCCATGCGGTTGTTGGTGGTTTCACGCTCGCCGCCCCACAGTTCCTTCTCTACGCCCTTGAAAATCATCAGGACGCCCCAGCCGCCCGGGCCAGGGTTGCCCTTGCAGGCACCATCGGTATACATCTCGACGCTTTCGCTCATGCACCACTCATGTTCAGTTCTGTTCGGTATCGGTACTGGCCGCAGCGCGGTTCACCTTGGCCAGCGGCAACGGCAGCAGCTTGCCCATCGGCTCGCGCCGTTCGGGTCGCAATGGGCGCAGGCCCACCACCATCTTGCGCGCCACCAGCAGGTAGACACCGCCGCCTGCACTCTGCCAGCCGCCAGCGATGCGCTCCCAGCCTTGCAGGCGTTGCTGCCAGGCGGGTGAAGCGAGCGGCGGACGATAGCACCCGAAGCGGCGTTTCTCCAGCGCGAAGCCCAGCAGGTTCAGCCAGTCCCCTACCCTGGATGCCGGGATGCAGCGGGCCTTGCGCAAGGCCCCCTGGCTGAAGCAATGGCGGATGCCCCAACTGCTCCACGGGTTGATGCCGATGATCAACAGGTGCCCGCCTGGGCGCACGGCGCTGGCAGCCTCGCGCAGCAGGCCGTGGGGTGAAAGGCTGAAATCCAGGCCATGCTGCAGCACCACCACGTCGGCGGCGTGTTCGCTCAATGGCCAGGCCTGCTCTTCGCAGACGATTTCAACCCCCGGCAAAGGCGCGCCCAGGCGCACATTGCGTTGCACCTTGGGCGCACTAGGTGGCGCTTCGGCGCACGGGCCGTAATGCACGAGATAGCCACCAAAGAAGCGCCCCAGTTCCTCTTCGAGCAGCTTCTGCTCCTCCTGGAGCATCAACCGGCCCACCGGGCCGTTGAACCACTCACGGGCCAGGCTGGTCAGCGTGACCCACTCCGGGTCGGCCTGGGCAAAGGCTTGGTCGGTCATTGTGCTCTCCCTCGAAGGTTCTCGCGCCGCGCCATCGCGGCTAAGATGCCTTCATATGCCAAGCTAGGCGAATCGGATCCGCACCATGATACAGATCGATGCTCTCACCGCTTTCTCCGATAACTACATCTGGTTGTTACAGGATAATGCCAAACGCCAGTGCGCGGTGGTCGACCCGGGCGATGCCGGCCCAGTGCAGCGCTGGCTGGCCGCGCACCCGGAGTGGACGCTGACGGACATCCTGATCACCCACCACCACAATGACCATGTGGGCGGGGTTGAACAGCTCAAGCGGCAGACCGGCGCACGGATCTACGGGCCGGCCAGCGAAGCGATCCCGTGCCGCGACGTGGCCCTGGGCGAGGGTGACCAGGTCACCGTGCTGGGCCAGACCTACCAGGTACTGGCCGTACCCGGCCATACCCTGGGGCATATCGCCTTCTTCAGCGACCAACCCACACCCGCGGTGCTGTTCAGTGGCGACACGCTGTTCGCGGCCGGTTGCGGGCGCATGTTCGAGGGCACACCCGAGCAGATGCAGCCTGCCCTGGCACGCCTGGCGGCGCTGCCGGAGCACACCCAGGTGTACTGCGCCCACGAATACACCCTGAGCAACCTGCGCTTCGCCAAGGCGGTGGAACCTGGCAACGCGGACATCCAGCAACGCTTCGAAGACGTCAGCCGCCTGCGTGCAGAGGATCGCATCACGTTGCCCTCCACCATCGGCCTGGAACGGCGCACAAATCCATTTTTGCGCACCTCTGAAACATTAGTTAAACAAAAAGCAGACGAATGGAAGGGACATTCCAACACCACGCATGTCGCTGTTTTTGCTGCCTTGAGGTCTTGGAAAGACCAGTTCTGATAACCCCAAGATATATCGCAAGTGGTGGGGAAAGGTTGACCCGGTAGGGTGCGGTTCCTAGAATCGCCGAAATTTTTCGCCCGGATACCCGTACCCGCCGATGTCTTCCCGTAGCCGCAGAACCTCTCATTCCGTCGCGCTGACGCGCCTGGCCCAGGTCAGTGCGCTGGCCCTGGCCGCCATCCTGGTGGGTTGCCAGAGCACCCGTCAGCTCGAAGAATCCGACAGCGTTCGCGCGCACAATTACCAGGCGCGAATCAAGCCAAAGCCCGCGCCGTTGCTGGCCAAACCCGTGGAACAGGCACCGCGCGACGTCTGGGAGCGCATGCGCCAGGGCTTCGTGCTGCAGGACTACATCGACGTCAACCCACGCATCGACCAGCAGCGCCTCTGGTTCGCCAGCAACCCTACCTTTATCGAAAGCGCGGGCGAGCGCGGCAGCCTGTACCTGCACTACATCGTCGAACGCCTGGAAGAACGCGGCATGCCGCTGGAGCTGGCGCTGCTGCCAGCCATCGAAAGCGCCTACAACCCGATGGCCTACTCCCGCGCCAGTGCTGCCGGCATGTGGCAGTTCATGCCGGCCACCGGCCGCCACTTCAACCTGCGCCAGACCAACTTCTATGACGGGCGCCGCGACGTCACCGCCTCGACCAACGCGGCGCTGGACTACCTCACCCGCCTGCACGACATGTTCAACGGGGACTGGCTGCTGGCCCTGGCGGCCTACAACGCAGGCGAAGGCACGGTGAGCCGGGCCATGGAGCGCAACGAAAAGCTCGGCCTGCCCACCGATTACTGGAACCTGCCACTGCCTCAGGAAACCCGCGACTACGTGCCCAAGCTGCTGGCCCTGTCACAGGTGGTGTCCACCCCTGAAGCCTACGGCGTCAACCTCACGCCGATTGCCAACGAACCCTATTTCGAGTCCGTGGCCATCAATGACCGCCTCGACCTTACCCGCGTAGCGGCGTTCGCCAACATCGACGAAGACGAGCTTATTCAGCTCAACCCGGCATTCAAGAAGCGCATGACCGTCGACGGCCCCAAGCAACTGCTGGTGCCTACCGCCAAGGCGCAGTTGCTCACCGCCAGCCTTTCCAACCTCAAACCCGAGCAACTGGTGACCCTGCAGCCGCCGCAGGCAGCTTTCGCCCGGGCCGTGGCAGAAGCCAAGGCACCTGCCGCAGCCCGCAGCTACCGCGTCAAGCGCGGGGACAACCTGGGTGCGATTGCTCAGGCCAACCGTGTATCGGTGCAGGACATCAAGCGCTGGAACCGCCTGAGTGGCAACAACCTGCGCGCCGGCCAGGTGCTGGCCCTGCGCGGCGGCAATGCGCCGAGTGCAGCGGCCAACCGGGTCGCCAGCGCTGCTCAGCGCTCTACCCAGTACAAGGTGCGTAAAGGCGACTCCCTGTACCTGGTGGCCAAGCGTTTCAATGTGGAGATGACCCACCTCAAGCGCTGGAACCCACGCAGCGGCCATGCCCTCAAACCCGGCCAGACCCTGACCGTCTACCTCGGCCACTGAAAGTGTGCAGCTTCGGGCATGCAGCCTGAAGCTTTTTCCTACACTGGCAAGCTGTTACTGTACCCCGATCAAAGCCCAATGCCTCTGGATCGGATGCCGACTTGATACGTCCCCTCCTGCTTACGCTCAGCCTGGCCTTGAGCTTTCCCACAGTCGCGATGGTGAGCGAAAGCCACGGATACGCGCAGTTCGGCACGCTCAAATACCCAGCCACCTTCACCCACTTCGACTGGGTCAACCCGCAAGCACCCAAGGGTGGCACCTTGCGGGCCATGGCCTTCGGCACGTTCGACACCCTCAACCCCTATACCTTCAAGGGGTCGAGCCCGGTCACCACGCCCAACTTCCAGCAGTACGGCGTCAGCGAGCTGAACGAAACGCTGATGGTGGGCACCGGCCAGTACGACCCCTCTGGCGACGAGCCCACGTCCAGCTATTGCCTGATCGCCCGTTCGGTCGAATACAGCGAAGACCGCAGCTGGGTGGTGTTCAACCTGCGCCCCGAAGCCCGCTGGCACGATGGCAAACCGATTACCTCGGCAGACGTTGCCTTCAGCTACCGCACGCTGCTCAAGGAAGGCCACCCCCTTTACCGCACCAACCTGCAGGAAGTGCAGCGGGTGGACATCCTTGGGCCGTTGCGCATCCGTTTCGTGTTCAAGCGGGCGGGCAACCCGTTGTTGATCCTGCGCCTTGGCGAAATGCCGGTGCTGCCCAAGCACTATTGGCAGAACCGCGATTTCAAGGCCACCACCTTCGAGCCACCGCTGGGCAGTGGCCCCTACCGCATCACCGAGGTCCAGCCGGGCCGCCGGCTGGTGTTCGAGCGCGTCAAGAACTACTGGGGCAAGGACCTGGCGGTGAACCGCGGCAAGTACAACTTCGACCGCGTCGAATACGAATTCTACCGCGATGCAACGGTGGCCTTCGAGGCGTTCAAGGCGGGTGAGTTCGACATCTATATCGAGCACCAGGCCAAGAATTGGGCGAACGGCTACAACTTCCCCGCCGTGCGCCGGGGCGAGGTGATAAAGGCGCAGATCCCCCACCGCATACCCACGCAAACCCAGGGCCTGTTCATGAACAGCCGCCGCGCCACCTTCAGCGACCCGCGGGTGCGTGAGGCGCTGGGGCTGATGCTGGACTTCGAGTGGACCAACCGCGCGCTGTTCAGCAGCGCCTACCGCCGCTCTACCAGCTACTACCCCAACAGCGAATTCACCGCCGAGGGCCTGCCAAGCGGCAAGGAGTGGCTGCTGCTGGCGCCTTTTCGCGATCAACTGCCGGCCAAGCTGTTCACCGACCCCTACCAGGTGAGCCACACAGATGGCCGTGGCACTGGCCGCCAGACCCTGCGCAAAGCCCTGGGCCTGCTGGGTGAAGCCGGCTGGAAGCTGAACGGGCAGCGCCTGGTCGACGCCAAGGGTCAGCAGTTGCGCATGGAGGTGCTGCTGGTGAACCCCAACCTTGAACGCATCCTGCAACCTTATGTCGAAAATCTGTCCAGCATCGGTATCGACGCACACTTGCGCACCGTGGACCGCGCCCAGTACAAACAGCGGCTGGACCAGTTTGATTTCGACATGATCCTGATGACCCTCAACCAGACCCTCAGCCCCGGCCTTGAACAGTGGCTGTACTTCCACTCCAGCCAGGCGGCAACCAAGGGCAGCAAGAACTACGCAGGCGTCAAGGACCCTGTGGTGGACCACCTGCTCGACACGCTGCTGGCCGCACGCACCCGCGATGACCAGATTGCCGCTGCCCGTGCACTGGACCGGGTGCTTTCGTGGCAGTACTACATGATCCCCAACTGGTACCTGGACAACCATCGCCTGGCCTACCGCAACCGCTTCGCCTTCATCACCACGCCGCCCTACACCCTTGGGCTGAACAGCTGGTGGATCAAGACTTCGGAGAAAGCCCAATGACGCCAACCCACCGACTGCGCCGGTTGGCAGGCAGCCTTCTGCTGGCCTGCCTGAGCCTTCCCGCCCTGGCGGCGCCCCAGCATGCACTGACCTTGTATGACGAGCCGCCCAAGTACCCCGCCGACTTCAAGCACTTCGACTACGTGAACCCGGACGCCCCCAAGGGCGGCACCTTCCGCCAGTCCAGCTTCGGTGGCTTCGACAGCCTCAACCCGTTCATCAACAAAGGCGTGTCGGCCGAGAACATCAGCGTCATCTACGACACGCTGATGCGCCAGAGCCTGGACGAGCCGTTTACCGAATACGGGCTGGTGGCCGGCAAGATCGAGAAAGCGCCGGACAACAGCTGGGTGCGCTTCTACCTGCGCCCCGAAGCGCGCTTCCATGACGGTACGCCAATGCGTGCCGAAGACGTGGTGTTCAGCTTCAATGCGCTGGTAAAGGACGGCGCGCCGCTGTACCGGCAGTACTACGCCGACGTCGAAGAAGTGGTCGCCGAAGACCCGCTCAAAGTGCTGTTCAAGTTCAAGCACAAGGGCAACCGCGAGCTGCCGCTGATCCTCGGCCAGCTACCGGTGCTGCCCAAGCACTGGTACGCCACCCGGGACTTCAAGCGTGGCAACCTGGAAGTGCCCCTGGGCAGCGGCCCGTACAAGGTGGCCGAGGTCAAGGCCGGGCGCTCGGTGCGCTATGAGCGGGTAAAGGACTACTGGGCCAAGGACCTGCCGATCAACCGCGGGCTCTACAACTTCGATGCAATGACCTACGACGCCTACCGCGACACCACGGTCGCCCTGGAGGCGCTGAAGGCAGGTGCATTCGACTACGCGCTGGAAGTAAGCGCCAAGAACTGGGCCACCGCCTACAACGTGCCTGCCGTACGCGATGGCCGGCTGATCAAGGAAGAACTGCCCAACGGCAACCCTACCGGCATGCAGGGGTTCATCTTCAATATCCGTCGCCCGGTGTTCCAGGACGTGCGTGTACGCCAGGCACTGAGCCTGTTGCTGGACTACGAATGGACCAACAAGCAGCTGTTCAATGGCGCCTACACGCGCACGGGCAGTTACTTCGAGAACTCGGACATGGCGGCTCGCGGGCTGCCCAGCCCCAGCGAGCTGAGCATCCTCGAGCCATTGCGCGGCAAAGTGCCAGACCCGGTGTTCAACCAGGCTTTCCACAACCCGGTCAGCGACGGCAGCGGCATGATTCGCGACCAGCAGCGACAGGCCTACAAGCTGCTGCAGGAAGCCGGCTGGAAGATCGTCGACGACAAGATGGTCGACGCCCAGGGCAAGCCCGTGAGCATCGAGTTTTTGCTGGCGCAAACCGAGTTCGAACGTGTTCTGCTGCCCTTCAAGCGCAACCTGGCTGACCTGGGCATCGAGCTGAACATCCGCCGCGTCGACGTTTCCCAATACATTACCCGCCTGCGTTCGCGGGACTTCGACATGATCGTGGGCGGTTACCCGCAGTCCAACTCGCCCGGCAACGAACAGCGCGAGTTCTGGTCCAGCAATGCCGCCGACAACCCCGGCAGCCGTAACTTCATCGGCCTGCGCGACCCTGCCATCGACCAACTGGTGGAAGCGCTGATCAACGCCGATTCGCGCCAGAGCCTGATCGACCATTGCCGCGCCCTGGACAGGGTGTTGCTGTGGGGCTACTACGTGATCCCCAACTGGCACATCAAAACCTGGCGCGTGGCCTACTGGAACCACATAGGCCACCCCAAGGTTTCGCCCAAATATGACATCGGCATCGACACCTGGTGGATCAAGCCCGACGTTACCCCGGCCGTAAGCGCCGCCCCCGCGAACGAGGCCAATTGAGATGCTGGCCTACATCCTGCGGCGCCTCCTGCTGATCATCCCGACCCTGTTCGGCATCCTGGTCATCAACTTCATCATTGTCCAGGCTGCCCCTGGCGGCCCGGTGGAGCAAATGATCGCCAAGCTGGAGGGCTTTGAAGGCGCCACCAGCCGCATTGCCGGCGGCGGCGCCGAAGTGTCCGTGGCCGGCTCCAACTACCGGGGCGCACAGGGCCTGGACCCGGCGCTGATCGCCGAAATCGAGCACATGTACGGTTTCGACAAATCACCGCCCGAGCGCCTGTGGATCATGATCAAGAACTACGCCCGGCTGGACTTCGGCGACAGCTTCTTCCGCGATGCCAAGGTGATCGACCTGATCATCGAGAAAATGCCGGTGTCGATCTCGCTGGGGTTGTGGAGCACCTTGATCATGTACCTGATCTCGATCCCCCTGGGCATCGCCAAGGCTGTGCGCCACGGCAGCCATTTCGATGTATGGACCAGCTCGGCGATCATCGTCGGCTACGCCATCCCGGCGTTCCTGTTCGCCATCCTGCTGATCGTGCTGTTTGCCGGTGGCAGCTACTTCGACTGGTTCCCACTGCGCGGCCTCACCTCCAACAACTTCGACGAGCTGAGCACCACCGGCAAGGTGCTCGACTACTTCTGGCACCTGGTGCTGCCCATCACCGCGCTGGTCATCGGCAACTTTGCCACCATGACCCTGCTCACCAAGAACAGCTTCCTGGACGAGATCAACAAGCAGTACGTGGTCACCGCCAAGGCCAAGGGCCTGAGCAGGCCGCGGGTGCTGTACGGGCATGTGTTCCGTAATGCCATGCTGCTGGTGATCGCCGGCTTCCCGTCGGCGTTCATTGGCATCTTCTTCACCGGTTCCCTGCTGATCGAAGTGATTTTCAGCCTCGACGGCCTGGGGCTGATGAGTTTCGAGGCGGCCATCAACCGCGACTACCCGGTGGTCTTCGGCACCTTGTTCATCTTCACCCTGCTGGGGCTGGTGGTGAAACTGATCGGCGACCTGACCTACACCCTGGTCGATCCGCGCATCGACTTTGCCAGCCGGGAGCACTGACATGGCCTTGTCCCCTCTCAACCGCCGGCGCTTCGAGCGCTTCAAGGCCAACCGCCGTGGCTGGTGGTCGCTGTGGTTGTTCCTGATCCTGTTCGGCCTGAGCCTGGGCGCCGAGCTGATCGCCAACGACAAACCCATCGCCGTGCGCTACGACGGCGAGTGGTACTTCCCCGCGTTCAAGCGCTACCCAGAGACCACCTTCGGCGGTGAATTCCCGCTGGAAGCCAACTACAAAAGCCCTTACATACGCGACCTGCTGGCGAAGAAGGACAGCTTCGTGCTGTGGGCACCGATCCCGTTCAGCTACCAGAGCATCAACTACGACCTGCGCGTGCCGGCCCCCGCGCCGCCTTCGGCGGACAACTGGCTGGGCACCGATGACCAGGGCCGCGATGTGCTGGCCAGGGTCATCTACGGTTTCCGCATTTCCGTGCTGTTCGCCCTCACCCTCACCGTGCTCAGTTCCATCGTGGGGGTGATCGCCGGGGCCTTGCAGGGCTTCTACGGTGGCTGGGTAGACCTTGCCGGGCAGCGCTTTCTGGAGATCTGGTCGGGTCTGCCGGTGCTTTACCTGCTGATCATTCTGGCCAGTTTCGTGCAACCCAACTTCTGGTGGCTGCTGGGCATCATGTTGTTGTTTTCGTGGATGAGCCTGGTGGATGTGGTGCGCGCCGAGTTCCTGCGCGGGCGCAACCTGGAATACGTGCGCGCCGCCCGGGCACTGGGCATGCGCAATGGCGCCATCATGTACCGGCACATTCTGCCTAACGCCATGATTTCGACCATGACCTTCATGCCCTTCATCCTCACCGGCGCCATCGGCACGCTGACCGCCCTGGACTTCCTCGGCTTCGGCCTGCCGCCAGGGGCGCCGTCGCTGGGCGAGCTGGTGGCCCAGGGCAAGTCCAACCTCCAGGCGCCCTGGCTGGGCATCAGCGCTTTCGCCGTGCTGGCCCTGATGCTGAGCCTGCTGGTGTTCATCGGCGAATCCGCCCGCGATGCCTTCGACCCGAGGAAGTGACATGAGTGAACAGAACCTGATCGAAGTGCGCGACCTGGCCGTGGAGTTCGTGACCGGCGAGCACGTCAACCGTGTGGTCGATGGCATCAGCTTCGATATCCGCAAGGGCGAAACCCTGGCGCTGGTGGGCGAGAGCGGGTCGGGCAAGTCCGTCACCGCGCACTCCATTCTACGCTTGCTGCCCTACCCCCTGGCACGTCACCCGGCGGGCAGCATCCGCTACGAAGGCAAGGACCTGCTTCAGCAAAACGAAAAGAGCCTGCAGCGCATCCGCGGTGACCGCATTGCGATGATTTTCCAGGAACCAATGACCTCGCTGAACCCTTTGCACAGCATCGAAAAGCAGATCAACGAGATCCTGCTGCTGCACAAGGGGCTGACCGGCAAGCAGGCCACTGCACGTACCCTGGAGCTGCTGGACATGGTGGGCATACCGGAGCCGCACAAGCGCCTCAAGGCCCTGCCCCATGAGCTGTCCGGCGGCCAGCGCCAACGGGTGATGATCGCCATGGCACTGGCCAACGAGCCCGAACTGCTGATTGCCGACGAACCCACCACGGCGCTGGACGTGACCGTGCAGTTGAAGATTCTCGACCTGCTCAAAGCGCTGCAGGCACGCCTGGGCATGGCGCTGCTGCTGATCAGCCATGACCTCAACCTGGTGCGGCGCATCGCCCACCGGGTGTGCGTGATGCAGCGCGGCAAGATCGTCGAGCAGGCCGAGTGCGCGACGCTGTTCAGCGCACCGCAACACCCCTATACGCAAATGTTGATCAACGCCGAGCCCAGCGGGCTGCCGGCCCACAACCCGCAGGGTGCACCGCTGCTCGAGGTGGATGACCTGAAGGTCTGGTTCCCGATCAAGAAAGGCCTGCTGCGCCGCACCGTCGACCATGTAAAGGCCGTGGATGGGGTGAATTTCAGCCTGCCCCAGGGCCAGACACTGGGCATCGTCGGTGAGTCCGGGTCGGGCAAGTCCACATTGGGGCTGGCCATTTTGCGCCTGATAGCCAGCCGCGGCGCCATCCGGTTCAACGGGCAGGACCTGCAAGGGCTGAATCAGCAAGCGGTGCGCCCGCTGCGCCGGGAGATGCAGGTGGTGTTCCAGGACCCGTTCGGCAGCCTGAGCCCGCGCATGAGCGTGGCGGACATCGTCGGTGAGGGGCTACGCATTCACCGTATCGGCACCGCCGCAGAACAGGAGGCGGCGATCATCGCCGCGCTTGAAGAGGTCGGGCTCGACCCGCAAACCCGTCATCGCTACCCCCACGAGTTCTCCGGTGGCCAGCGTCAGCGCATCGCCATCGCCCGGGCCCTGGTGCTCAAACCTGCCCTGATCCTGCTGGACGAACCCACCTCCGCGCTGGACCGCACCGTGCAGCGCCAGGTGGTCGAGTTGCTGCGCAACCTGCAGCACAAGTACAACCTTACCTACCTGTTCATCAGCCACGACCTGGCCGTGGTCAAGGCACTGAGCCACCAGTTGATGGTGATCAAGCATGGGCATGTGGTGGAGCAAGGCGATGCCCAGGCGATCTTCCAGGCCCCGCAGCATGCCTACACTCAGCAACTGCTGGAGGCGGCATTTCTGCAGGCTGAAGTATCATGACACGCAGCAGCTGGCGCCTTGGCCACAGGCGCCAGCTGCGCAATCGCCCACAGCACTTCCAGCACCAGAATGCCCCACAGCAACGCGGAGGCCCCGTTGGCCAGCGCATACAGCTGCCAGGCAGAAAACAGCACCCGGCCAGCGGCGTCGTAGCGGCCGAACAACACCTGCGGGTGACGGATCCGCAGCCACGCCCACACACACACGATCGAGCCCATCAGGTTGGCCATCATCACGTGCATGGGTTCGAACACGGGTACCTCCCCTGCAAGGCCGAGGGTGCCGTGTAGCGCGCTGAGCCAGCCATGCAGCCAGGCAAAGGTCCAGGGGGTGGCAAAGCCCACGGTGATCAGCAAGTCGTAGAGGCCGCTGGCCCGCACCAGCTGGCGATACTGGGTGTTGCTCCACATGTTCGATGCCTCCTGCAATCCAATGAAGGCAGCAGGCTAAAGCCTGGAGTATGCTCCAGGGTCAAGCCCATGTTCAGGAAAAACACAGTGCGTATTGGTCAACTGGCCCAGGCCTGCGGCGTCAGCCGTGACACCCTGCGCTTTTACGAGGAGCGCGGGCTGATCCGCTCGCACCGGTTGGCCAATGGCTACCGCGACTACGATCGGGAAACTGCCCAACTGGTCGCGTTCATCCGTACGGCGCAGCAGCTGGGGTTCAGCCTGAACGAGATTGGCAGCAACGTGCAGGCGCTCTGGGCCGCCCCAGACCCGGACCGCGCAGTGGAGGCGCTGCTACGGGACAAACTGGCCTTGGTGGAACAGCGCCTGGCAGACCTGCAAGCCCTGCGTGCTGCCTTGCAGCAACGCCTGACCCTGGCCTGCCCGCTGCGCCCGGAATTACCCGCCGCTAGCGCAGGTCCTCGCTGACCCGCTCCACCGCTGCCACCACCCGTTTGGCGCCTTCCTGTATACCCGTGATGACGTGGCCGGCATGCCCGGCCAGTTGCAGCCCATTGGCGGCTTCGGTGCGGCTGCTTTGCACTTCGCCAACGGCCTGGCTGACCAGGGCCTGGTTGCGCGCTACCACAGCATCGATTTCGGCCGTAGCAGTACTGGTGCGGCCGGCCAGCTTGCGCACTTCATCGGCCACCACCGCAAAGCCACGCCCCTGTTCACCCGCCCGGGCGGCCTCGATGGCGGCATTCAAGGCCAGCAGGTTGGTCTGCGAAGCAATGGCACCGATGGTCTGCACGATCGCGCTGATGACCGTGGACTGTTCACCCAGCGCACTGATGGTATCGCCCGCCGATTGCAACTGACGGGCCACCCCCTGCATCGACTGCCCCACCTCTTGCATCACCAACACACCCTCGCTGGCGCCGCCGTCGGTACGCCGCGACACTTCCAGGGCCACCTGCGCGGCCTGGCGCACCGCCTCCTCGCGCTGCACCTGGTCGGTGACCACCGAGGCGAATTTCACCACCCTCACCAATTTTCCACTGGCGTCGCTGACAGGGTTGTAGCTGGCTTCCAGCCACACTTCATGGCCCTGTTTATCGAGGCGTTTGAAGCGGCCGGTCACATAACGGCCAGCATTGAGGGTGCGCCAGAAGGTGGCGTAGCCGTCCCCGGACACTTCCTCGGCGCTGCAGAACATGCGGTGGTGCTGGCCGACCACTTCTTCCAGCCGATACCCCAGGGCGTTGAGGAAGTTGGCGTTGGCCGAGAGCACCCTGCCGGTCAGGTCGAACTGGATGACTGCACTGGAGCGTAACAGGGCATCCACCAGCGCCTGGCTCTCCTGGGCAGGTTCGGCCAGCCACTGGGCCAACGGTTGCCCCACCACTTCGCCAGCCTCCACCCCCAGCGCCGCAGCAAAGGCCGGGCTGCAGGCGGCGATGCGGCGCTGGTCGTCCAAACGCAGGAAAGCGCCGCTTTCCAGTTGTTGAAGGCGCTGACGGAGTTCAGCGAGTTCGGCATCACGCGCGGCTAGCGTTGCTTTTAGTTGGCGATTGAACATGAATGTCACCTGCGGGTGGAGTGCGCCATTGTCATTAGCCGGCGACCTGGTCGATCTGCCGGGTGTTGCAGAACCATTGCACGAAATCGGCGACCGGCATGGGCCGGGCGATGTGAAACCCCTGGGCCTCGGCGCACCCCCAGGCCGACACCTGGGCGAGCTGATGCGCCGTTTCAACCCCTTCTGCCAGTACCCGGTATTTCAGGTTGCTGGCAAGGTCGATCACCGACTGCACCAGCACTGCCTCTCTGCAGCCTGGCAGCGCGTGGTGCACCAGCGACCTGTCGAGCTTGACGATGCTGGCCGGTATACGCGCCAGGTAAACCCAGTTGCAGTAGCCGGTGCCAAAGTCGTCAATGGCAATGTCGATGCCGGCTTGCTGGGCGCGTTGCAACTGCAACTGCAACGCCTCGGGCTGCTCGATCAGCACGCTTTCGGTGAATTCCAGTTGCACCCGCCTGGGGGAGATGGCTGCGCCCTGCAATGTGCTCAACAGCGCATCCATGAAGGCCGGGCTCTCCAGGTCACGGGCCGTGACGTTCAGGCTGATGCTGAAATCCATCCCCCGGGTATTGTCCAGAATGCCCACCACAGCGCGCATCACCCAAAGGCTGAGGCTGGCCATAAGCGCGGTCTTCTCTGCCAAGGGGATGAATTCTGCCGGGGATACGTTACCCAACTGGGGGTGGTGCCAGCGTAGCAGCGCCTCTGCCGACCGGCATTGGCCAGAGGGCAGCTCAATGCGCGGTTGCAGGTGCAGGCTGAGCTCACCTTCACTCAGCAAGGCGTGCCCCAGGGATGCCAGCAGCAGCAACGCACGGCGCTGGGCGGCATCGACCTCCGGCACATACCAGGCGTAGCGCCCCACATTGCGCCGCGCCGAGTCTGCTGCTGCCACCGCCCTGCGTAACCATTCCAGGCTGTTGCGTTCGTCGGCCGGGGGGGCGATTGGCGCAATGCCGATGCCGGCATCCAGCAACACCGGCACCTGGTGGCACTGGGCAGGCGCCTGCAGTGCAGCCACGATGCGCTGGCATAAGGGCTGAACGTT
The DNA here is from genome assembly GCF_016648095.1 of Pseudomonas sp. S32. NCBI lineage: Bacteria > Pseudomonadati > Pseudomonadota > Gammaproteobacteria > Pseudomonadales > Pseudomonadaceae > Pseudomonas > Pseudomonas sp. S32. Next base: position 72,675 of record NZ_JACVVF010000016.1, on the reverse strand, counting down.
GCCAACATCTTCCAGCAAGACCGCAAAGCGCGTGGGGCTTATCTTGTACAGGCATAGCCCACCGTCCAACTGCGCAGCAATGCGTGCCATGGCCTGCAGGGTCAGGTCGTGGGCGAAGTTGTAGCCCAACCCGCGGATGATGTCGTTGAGCGCCTCGGGGGGCATGATGTCTACCGCCAGCAGGGTCAACGGCTGCCAACGGCCCAGCGCCGCGCTTACGTCGTATTCGAGCTTGAGCCGGTTGAACAGCCCAGTGTCCTGGTCCGTGAATACATTGCGGCGCAAGCCAGAGATGATCTGCATGGCGGTTTCGGCGAAGGCCACCAGCATGGCTTTTTGCGTGTCGTCCAGCGGTGGGCGCGTGGTGGTGTCGATGATGCAGAAACTGCCAATCGCAATCCGCTGCCCAACCATCAGCGGCGCGCCGCAGTAGTAGCGTACGCCGGGTGCGCCGGTGACCAGCGGGTTGCGCGCGAAGCGAATATCCGCGGTGGCGTCCAGCACTTCCATGGGCTGGGCCTGCAAAATGGTGTGGGCACAGAACGAAATGTCCCGGGGCATTGTCTGTGCATCCAGCCCGGCCCGTGCCGCAAACCACTGCTGGCACTCACCGACGATCGAAACCACGCAGGTGGGTACCCCGAAATAGCGGCGCGCCAGGTCGACCAGCGCCTTCAACTCGGTACTGGGCTCATGGTGCAACACGCACCACTCGGCAACCTCGGCCAGGCGGTCCTGTTCGTTGATCGGAACGGGTGCAACCATCATCTCGTTTCACCAGTCCTACAGGGCAGTGGATCATCAGGGGGGAATAATGGCGCTACGCTACACCAAATACTTGTACAAACCTAACTACTTGTACAGGTTTTTTGAAGGATCTTGCCGAGTGGTTGATCTCCGTCAAGCTATCGGGGCTGCTGCTTTTCAGAAAAACTGAAAATGATCGTCTTTCGTTGTCTGGCAAAACCCGCATAAATACGGGCTGCCTCCACCTCGATGACGGTAGCCCCATGCACAACCTTCCTGCTGATGCCTCTATACCTTTGATCGACCAACTGGCTGTGCGGGCCAGCCTGGCAAGCCCGGTGCTCAGTGCCAGCCAGGCCGCCACCCTGTTGCAAGCGCACTACGGCATTTCGGGTGAGCTGCAGGCGCTGGGCAGCCAGCAGGACTTCAACCTGCGCGTGGAAACGTCGCAAGGGCGTTACGTGCTGAAGGCCTGCCACGGCAGCTACGCCGAAACCGAGTTGCAGGCGCAACATGCCGCGCTGGATCATCTGAAGGCCCAAGGCCTGCCCGTGCCTGCGGTGATCGCAGCACACAGCGGCGACACCCTGCTGACAGTGAACGTCGGTGAGCAGCCGCTGCGTGTACGCTTGCTGGAGTATCTCGACGGCCAGCCGTTGACCCGTGTCGCCCACCTGTCACCGGACGTGGTGGGCCGCCTGGGCGCACTCTGTGCACAGGTCGACAGCGCGCTTGCCGGTTTCGACCACCCGGGGCTGGCCCGTACGCTCCAATGGGACCCCCGTCATGCCCGCACCTTGATCAACCACTTGCTGCCGTTGATTGAAGACGCCGGCCAGCGCGCCCGCCTGCACGAAGCCGCCCGGGTGGCAGGTGAGCGCCTGGCGCCGCTGGTCGATCGGCTGCCTACGCAGGCTGTGCACCTGGACATCACCGATGACAATACCGTGTGGGCCTTGGACCCACAGCGTCAATGGCGGCTGCAGGGCGTGATCGATTTCGGTGACCTCATCCGCACCTGGCGCATCGCCGACCTGTCAGTCACCTGTTCTGCCCTGCTGCACCATGCCGACGGCGACCCGTTCATGATCCTGCCCGCGGTGAGCGCTTACCAGGCAGTCAACCCGCTGACCGAGGCGGAGCTGTGCGCCCTTTGGCCGCTGGTGCTCAAGCGCGCCGCCGTGCTGGTGCTGAGCAGCGCCCAACAGCTGGCCGTCGACCCCGGCAACCAGTACACCCGTGACAATGTCGCGCATGAATGGGCCATCTTCGACACGGCCATGGCCGTGCCACTGGCCCTTATGGAAGCGGCCATTCTCCAGGCGGCGGGCCTGGAACCCGAGGGCCCTGCGCTGGACGGCTGCCTGCCGTTGCTGCCTGGTTTGGCCGGGCAACCTGTTACCCGGCTCGACCTGGGGGTGCTCAGCGCCCACTGCCAAGCCGGCAACTGGGAGCAACCCGGTTTCGACCAGCGCCTGCTGGCCGCTCAGGCGATGCCTGCATGCACGCTGCACGGGCAGTATCGCCTGTCTCAAACCCATATTGACCGCGCTGAAGCGCCCGCCACCTGCGCCTTGGGCGTGGAGCTGCACCTGGCGCCAGGCAGCCCGGTGCAGGCGCCCCAGGCCGGTACCTGGGAGGCCCACGATGACGGCGCCGGCTGCTTGCGCACTGCACGCTGGAGCCTGTGGCTGTACGGGCTGAGCACAGGCCTGCTGGACGGGCAACGCGTGCACCAGGGCGAGCCCCTTGGACAAACCGGTGACAGGCTGAGCGTACAGCTGTGCCTGGACAGCAGCCTGCGGCCGCCGTTCTTCGCCACGCCCGCCCAAGCCCAGGCCTGGCTGGCCTTGTGCCCCTCGCCGGCAGCATTGCTGGGCGTTGACTGCGACGCCGATCCCTTGCCAGACCCACAGGCGCTGCTGGCGCGGCGCGATGCCAGCTTTGCCCGCTCGCAGAAACACTATTATGCCCAACCGCCACACATCGAGCGGGGCTGGCGTAATTACCTGATCGACATGCAGGGCCGCTCGTACCTGGACATGCTCAACAACGTGGCCGTGCTGGGCCATGGCCACCCACGCATGGTGGCCGAGTCGGCGCGGCAATGGTCGTTGCTCAACACCAATTCACGCTTCCACTATGCGGCCATTACCGAGTTCTCGGAGCGGCTGCTTGACCTGGCGCCCGACGGCTTCGACCGGGTGTTCATGGTCAATAGCGGCACCGAGGCCAACGACCTGGCAATCCGCCTGGCCTGGGCCTACAGCGGTGGGCGCGACATGCTCAGTGTGCTGGAGGCCTATCATGGCTGGTCGGTGGCCACCGATGCCATTTCCACCTCCATCGCCGATAACCCCAAAGCCCTGGAAACCCGCCCCGGCTGGGTGCACCCGGTGGAAGCGCCGAACACCTTCCGCGGGCGCTTTCGCGGTGCCGACAGCGCCGCCGACTACCTGCGCGACGTGGACGCCAAGCTGGCCAGCCTTGACGCCACCGGCCGGCAGTTGGCGGGCATCATCTGCGAGCCGGTCTACGGAAATGCCGGTGGCATCGCCTTGCCGGCCGGCTACCTGAAAGCCGCCTACGCCAGCGTACGGGCCCGTGGCGGGGTGTGCATCGCCGATGAAGTGCAGGTGGGGTACGGCCGCCTGGGTGAGTATTTCTGGGGTTTCGAAGAGCAGGGCGTGGTGCCGGATATCATCACCATGGCCAAAGGCATGGGCAACGGCCAGCCCCTCGGCGTGGTGATCACCCGCCGCGAAATTGCCGAAGCCCTTGAGGCCGAGGGTTACTTCTTCTCTTCGGCCGGCGGCAGCCCGGTGAGTTGCCGCATCGGCATGGCGGTGCTGGATGTGATGGAAGATGAAGGCCTGTGGGACAACGCCCGCGACACAGGCCGCTACTTCAAGGCCAGGCTACAGGCGCTGGTAGACCGACACCCACTGGTGGGCGCTGCCCATGGCTCAGGCTTCTACCTTGGGCTTGAGCTGGTGCGTGACCGCCACACCCTGGAACCGGCCACGGAGGAAACCATGGTGTTGTGCAATCGCTTGCGTGACCTGGGTATTTTCATGCAGCCCACGGGGGATTACCTGAATATTCTCAAGATCAAGCCACCGATGTGCACGACGCGGGCCAGCGTGGATTACTTTGTCGACAGCATTGACCGGGTGTTGGCTGAAGGGGTGTGATGGTTGGGTGTTCGCCTTGAAGCAGTTGGCGCTTGCAAGCTTGGGCGCCGAAGTGCTTTTTCATGCTGCATCCCCTACCCTCCAAGCCCCGCGTCTGTGCTTTCAAGGTAACCACCATGGCCTTCACCAGCGACTCCCTGGCAATCTTCCTGGCGGTGCTGGAAGCGGGCTCCTTTTCAGCTGCGGCACGCAAGCTGGGGCGGGTGCCATCGGCCGTCAGCATGGCGATCGCTCAGCTGGAGGCCGAGCTGGACCTTGCGCTGTTCGACCGCACCACGCGCAAGGCCCTGCCCACCAGCGCCGCGTTGGCGCTGGAGCCGCAGGCCAGGCAGGTAATCTGCCAGCTGAACCTGCTGGATGCCCAGGCGCTGCAGCTGCACAAGGGCCTGGAAAAACGCCTCACCATCGCCATGGCCCCCGAGTTGCAAACCGGCGCCTGGAGCCAGCCGCTGCAGGCCCTGGCGCAGGAGTTTCCCAGCCTGGAAGTGGAGATCCGCTCCGCCACCCAGACCGAGGCCATCCGCCTGCTGCATGACGGCAGTGTGCAACTGGCCCTGGTGTTCGAAAGGCCTGGCATCGACGAGCGCGAATCCTTCCTGGAAGCAGGCAGCCAGTTGCTGGTGGCCGTGGCTTCACCGCGCCATCCCGCAGGGCAGAACGGCGGCATGCCCCTGCCTGAAGAGGCCTTTGCCGAGCAGCGGCAGATCATCGTGGCATCCGGCAAGGCCACAGGCTCCGACCCGCGCATGGTGTTGTCACGGCATATCTGGCTGACCGACAGTTACCTGGCCACGCTGGACCTGGTGCAGTCTGGGCTGGGCTGGGCTTACCTGCCGCAGCCATTGGTCGAACCGCTGATCGCCTCTGGCGCGCTGGCCGAAGTGCGCTTCGACAACATGGCCAGCCGGTTGCGCCTGTGGGTAGACATCATCTGGGTCAAACCGCGCCCGCTGGGGCTCGGCGCCCGGCGCTACCTGGAGATCATGCGCAAACTGTTCGAACAGGAGCCGCCCAGGGCATGAGGCCACTTGCCGGCCGGTTCAACCCGCCGGCGCCGCCAGCCGGTAGCCCACCCCGGGTTCGGTGATGATGTAGCGCGGCGCAGTCGGGTCGTCGCCAAGCTTTTGCCGCAGATGCCCGACCACGATGCGCAGGTAGTGGGTGTCGTCCACATGGGTGGGCCCCCAGATATCCTTCAACAGCTGCTGCTGGGTGATGACCCGGCCTGGGTGGCGGGCCAGCTGCGCCAGCAGCGCATATTCCTTACGCGTCAGGGCCACCTCGACGCCGCCGAGGGTGACACGGCGAAACGCGAGGTCCACGGTCAGCGGCCCAAGGCGCAGTGCAACCTCGGCGCCCTCTGCTTGCGGCACCTGGCGCAACAGCGCCCGCACCCGCGCCAGAAACTCCTGGATGCCGAACGGCTTGGTCACGTAATCGTTGGCGCCACCGTCCAGGGCATCCACCTTCTGCAGTTCGCTGGCGCGCACCGACAACACCATCACCGGCACCGCACTCCATTCACGCAGCTCGCGCAGCACGTGCTGGCCGTCCATGTCTGGCAGCCCCAGGTCGAGTACCACCAGGTCAGGCTTGCCCAAGGCGGCCTCGGCCAGGCCCTGGGCGCCGGTGGCCGCCTCGAGCACCTTGTAGCCCTGGGATGCCAGGCTGATGCGCAGGAACTTGCGAATCTGCGGTTCGTCATCAATGACCAGCAAGGTGGCGGTGTGGCTCATGGCATTTCACTTTCGCTTTCAGGTTGGACGGGGAGCGGCAAGCATAGGGTGATGCAGGTGCCCTTACCATCAATGCCGTCGTCGACCAGAATCTGCCCCCCATGCGCACCGATCATGCCCTGGCAGATCGCCAGGCCCAGCCCGGTGCCCTGCCCGCCCCGGTCGCCACGGGCGGCGGTGTAGAACATGTCGAAGATCTTCGCCCGGTCAGCCAGGGGAATACCGGGCCCTTCGTCGCTGACGGCCATGCGCAATTGCGGGTGGTGCACGGTTACCTGCAACTGCAAACGGCCTGCAGGCGGCGAAAAGCGCGCGGCGTTTTCCAGCACGTTGACCAGTGCCTGCTCGATCAGCGCGGCGTGCACGAACAGCAGCGGCAATTGCGCAGGCACGTCAGTGTGCACCTGCAAGGGCGCCAGCACTGCACGCAGGCGCTGCAAGGCACTGCCGACAATGTCGGCCGGGGCTACCCAGTCACGGGCCAGCTTGAGGCTGCCGTGGCCCAGGCGGGTCATGTCCAGCAGGTTCTGGATGTAGCGGTCCAGGCGTTCCGCCTCGTTGCGGGTGCCCTCCAACAGCTCGCGGCGGTCGCTCACCGGGATCGCTTCGCCCAGTGCCAACAGGCTGTCGATACTGCCGCGCATGGCCGTCAGCGGCGTACGCAGGTCGTGGGACACCGATGCCAGCAAGGCACTGCGCAGTTGCTCGGTTTCACCTTGCAGGCGCGCCGCCTCCAGCTGTTCGGCCAGGTCCGCGCGGGCCAAGGCCTGGGCCAAGGGTTGTCCCAACGCCCGCAGCAGGCGCCGGTGCGGGTCGCCCAGGGGCTCGCCGGAGCGCAGGCAAACGCCCAGCAGCGCCAGGGGGGCTTCATCGACCACCAATGGCCACCACCACCAGCGGCCATCGGGCAGCGTATCACTGCCGCGGCCTGCCGCCTGGCAATGCTGCCAGGCCCACTGCGCCGCCGCCTGTTCAGTGGCGCTGAAGCGCGGCACCTCGCCACTGGCCACCTGCAACTGGCCCTCGGCATCGCGCTGTAGCAGGCACACCTGCAAGCCTTGCTGGCCATCGAGGTACTGGCTGGCCGCAGTGAGCACCGCCTGCCGGTCGGTCGCCACCGTCAGCCGGCGTGACAGGTCGAGCAACTGGCTGGTTTGCGCCTGGGTTTCACGCAGGGCCTGCAACTGGCGGCGCTGACGGGCCGCCAGGTTGCCGGTGAGTGCAGCCATCAGCAGGAAGAACACCAAGGTCAGCACGTCTTCTTCGCGCTGGATGCTCAACGAGAAATTCGGCGGGATGAACAGAAAGTCGTAGGCCAGAAACGACAACAGCGCGCACGCCAACGCAGGGCCCAGGCTGCTGCGCACTGCCACCAGCAGCACTGCCGCCAGAAACACCAGCGATATGTTGGGCAACGCCAGCACGCTGGCAACCGCCCAGGCCAGGCCGGCTGCCGTCACGGTAGCCAACAGCGCCAGCACGTAATGACGCCACACCCAGACCTGCCGCACCACTGGCCTTGGTGCCGGGCGCTGCGCGTCACGGGCCAGTACGTTGACCTCCAGGCCGTGGCTGGCACGCAGCAGCCGCGTGGCCACGCCCGCCCCGAACAGCCGCCGGCGCAGGCGCTGTCGGGTCTGCCCCACCAGCACCAGGCTGGCGCGCCGCTCGGCCGCGTGTTGGATCAACGTGTGCGCCACCTCCCCTGCCCGCAGCACCACCACCTCGCCGCCCAGGCGCTCGGCCAGCTGCTGCGCCGCTTGCAGGCGCTGGCGGCCTGCTTCGTCACGTACCCCGCCGTTGTCCACATGCACCAGGCTCCACGGCAGGTGCCGACGCTGCGCCACACGGCTGGCATGACGCACCAGCCGTTCAGCCTGATCGTCACCGTCAACACCCACCAGCAAGCGCCCACGCAAGGCAGGCGCCGCCTCACCGCGCTGTCGGTAACCTTGGGCAACATCCACGTCCACCTGGGCCGCTGCGGCCTGCATGGCCAGTTCCCGCAGGGCGTTGAGGTTGCTCGGCGAGAAGAATGCATCCACCGCCGCCCGCGCCTGCTCTGGTACGTAGACCTTGCCGGCACGCAGGCGCTCCAGCAGTTCGCGGGGCGGCAGGTCGATCAGCAGCAGTTCGAAGGCATCCTGCAGCACCCAGTCCGGTACGGTTTCGCGGACCCGCACGCCGGTAATGTCCTGCACCTTGTCATTGAGGCTCTCAAGGTGCTGGACATTGAGGGTGGTGTACACATCGATACCGGCGGCCAGCAGTTCCTGCACATCCTGCCAGCGTTTGGCATGGCGGCTGCCGGGGGCGTTGGTGTGGGCCAGCTCGTCGACCAGTACCAGGCCGGCTGCGCCCTGAAGCACGCCATCAAGGTCCATCTCCTCCAGGGTGACGCCGCGGTACTGGCTGCGCAGCAGGGGTTGCTGTTTCAAGCCTGCCAGCAGCGCCTCGGTTTCGGCGCGCCCGTGGGTTTCCACCACTGCCGCCAGCACCGCCTGGCCCTGGCGCTGGCGGGCGTGGGCGTCCTTGAGCATGGCGAAGGTCTTGCCGACACCGGGGGCAGCGCCGAGAAACACCTTCAAGCGGCCCCGGCCGGTACGCGGGAGCGTGGCCAGCAGGGCGTCGGCGCGGGCGGAATCGCTCATGTTTAGGTCCTGGGGTTCTGCTTGGGTGAGGTGCGTCGTTCGGGCCTGCTGGGCACGCCGTCGCGAGCTGCGCGCGTGCCTGGCATTGTCTCGACGGCTAGTCGCTCAGGCGTGCCAATGCTTGGTTGAGCGCCAGCACATTGACCACCGGCGGGCCAATCAACGGGTGCAGGGTGGCCTGTTCCAGCAGGCCTTGCAAGCGCGCCGGGGGCAGGTTTCGCGCTGCTGCCACGCGCGGGATCTGGTAGGCCACAGCCTCTGGCGGCAGGTGCGGGTCCAGGCCGCTGCCAGAGGTTGTGAGCAGCGCCAGCGGTACCGGCCCGAGTTGCGCCTGGTACAGCTGCGCAGCGTCGCCCTTCACCCGCTCGGCCAGGGCCGGGTTGCCCGGCGACAGGTTGCTGGCCGCACTGGCGACGGTGGCATAGGCGCCTGCCGAAGGCCGCGAATGGAACCACGCGTCGCCCGTGAACGCCTGGGCGATCAACGCCGAGCCGCGCACCTGGCCCTGCTCGTCACGCACCAGGCTGCCGTTGGCCTGGGTGGGGAACACAAGCTGGGCAATACCGGTCACGGCCAGGGGGTACAGCGCACCCGTCAACAGGGTCATCAACAGCACCAGGCTCAAGGCCGGGCGTAGGTAAGCATTCATGTTGGCCTCCTCAGACCAGGTGCAAGGCGTTGAGCAGCAAGTCGATCAGTTTGATCCCGGCGAACGGCACGACGATGCCGCCCAGCCCGTAGATCAGCAGGTTGCGCCGCAGCAGCTGCGCGGCGCTGGCGGCCTGCACCCGCACCCCGCGCAGCGCCAGCGGGATGAGCACCACGATGATCAATGCGTTGAACACGATGGCAGACAGGATCGCGCTCTGCGGGCTGGCCAGGTGCATCAGGTTCAGCGCCCCCAGTTGCGGGTAGATGGCGGCAAACAACGCCGGCAGGATGGCGAAATACTTGGCCACATCGTTGGCAATGGAAAAGGTGGTGAGTGCGCCACGGGTCACCAGCAGCGCCTTGCCCACCTGCACCACGTCCAGCAGCTTGGTGGGGTCGCTGTCCAGGTCGACCATGTTGGCGGCCTCGCGGGCAGCCTGGGTGCCATCGTTCATGGCCATGCCTACGTCTGCCTGGGCCAGCGCTGGGGCGTCGTTGGCCCCGTCGCCGCACATCGCGACCAGGCGCCCGTCGTTCTGCTCCTGGCGAATGCGGGCCAGCTTCTTCTCAGGCGTTGCTTCGGCCAGCACGTCGTCGACCCCCGCCTCGGCGGCGATGGCAGCGGCCGTCAGGGGGTTGTCACCGGTCACCATCACGGTGCGGATACCCAGCTTGCGCAATTCGGCAAACCGCTCGCGGATACCCGGCTTGACCACATCCTTGAGGTGGATCACCCCCAGCAGGCGCTTGTCGACGCATACCAGCAATGGTGTACCGCCGCTTTGGGCAATGCGTTCTATCTCGCGGGCCAGCGCGGCTGGCACGTCCAGGCGCTGCATGCCAACGAAGGCCAGCACCGCGTCCACCGCGCCCTTGCGGTAGTGGCGCGGGCCCACATCAATGCCCGACAGCCGCGTCTGCGCGGTGAATGCCACCGGGTCGAACTGGCCAGCAGCCGGTTCGACGAAGTCATGCTGCTGGCGCAGGTATTCCACGATCGATTTGCCTTCGGCCGTGTCATCGGCCAGCGACGCCAGCAAGGCGCCCTCCCCCAGCTCGCGCGGGGTAATGCCAGGTGCCGCATGCAAGGCACTGCAGCGGCGGTTGCCGAAGGTGATGGTGCCCGTCTTGTCGAGCATCAGCGTGTGCACGTCGCCGGCCGCCTCCACTGCGCGGCCCGAGCGGGCGATGACGTTCAGGCGTACCAGGCGGTCCATGCCGGCGATACCAATGGCGGAGAGCAGCCCGCCGATAGTGGTGGGGATCAGCGTGACCAGCAACGCGGCCAGGAAAATCAGCGGCAGGCTGCCACCGACGAAGTGGGCGAACGGCTGCAAGGTCACCACCACGATCAGAAATACCAGGGTCAGCCCGATCAGCAGGATGTCCAGGGCAATCTCGTTCGGGGTTTTCTGCCGGCGGGCGCCTTCGACCAAGGCCACCATTCGGTCCAGGGTCGATTCACCGGGGTTGCTGACGATGCGGATCACCAGCCAGTCAGACACCAACCGAGTGTTGCCGGTAACCGCCGAGCGATCCCCGCCCGACTCACGAATCACCGGGGCGGACTCACCGGTAATGGCGGCCTCGTTGACGGCGGCGATGCCTTCGATGACCTCGCCGTCGCCGGGGATCATCTCGCCAGCCTCCACCCGTACCACATCGCTTTTGCGCAGCGCACTGGCGGCGACCGTCTCGTAGCTGCCATCGCCCAGGCGGCGCCGGGCAGCCAGGCCTTGGCTGCCTGCCTTGAGGCTGTCGGCGCGGGCCCTGCCGCGGCCTTCGGCCAAGGCTTCGGCGAAATTGGCGAACAGCACGGTAAACCACAGCCACAGCGCGATCTGCACGGCGACGCCCGTGCTCACCCCGCTGTCGGGTGCCAGGCACAACAGCGTGGTCAGCAGCGCGGTGATGGCCACCACCAGCATGACCGGGGATCGCTTGAGCTGGCGCGGGTCGAGCTTGATGAACGCCTGCACCAGGGCCGGGCGCCACAGGGCAGCCAGGCGGGTCTGGTCGACGGAGGCGTGCCGGGCCTTCACTTCAGGAATGGGCATGTTCATGGTGAGTCCTCAGTAGACCTGGCTCAGGTGTTCGGCGACCGGCCCAAGGGCCAGTGTGGGCAGGAAGGTCAGCCCCCCTACCAGCAGGATGGTCAGCAGCAGCAGGCCGGTGAACAGCGGCCCATGGGTCGGGAAACTGTTAAGCCCCTGCGCAGCGCTGCGCTTCGCCGCCAGGCTACCGGCCAGCGCCAGCACCGGGAGGATGTAGCCGAAGCGCCCGATCAGCATCGCCAGCGCGATCATCAGGTTGTGGAACACGGTGTTGGCGCCAAACCCGGCGAAAGCCGAACCGTTGTTGGCAGCACCCGAGGTATAGGCATACAGCAGTTGGCTGAAGCCGTGGGGCCCTGGGTTGCTGATGGCCGCCGCAGGGCCTGGCAGGCTGGCAGCGATGGCCCCGAGCACCAGCACGCCGACCGGCATCACCAACAGGGTCGCCACCAGCAGTTGCACCTCACGGGCCTGCAGTTTCTTGCCCAGGTATTCGGGTGTGCGGCCAATCATCAGCCCGGCCAGGAACACCGCGATCAACACGAACAGCAGCATGCCGTAAAGGCCCGCCCCCACCCCGCCGAAGATCACCTCACCGACCATCATGTTGATCATGGCGACCATGCCGGTCAGTGGGTTGAGGCTGTCGTGCATGGCATTGACCGAACCATTGGAAGCGGCCGTGGTGGTAGCCGTCCACAGCACCGAGCCCGTTACGCCGAAGCGGCTTTCCTTGCCCTCCAGCGGTGCGGTCTGCTGCACCTGGCTGCTTTGCAGGGCCGGGTTGGGCTGGTGTTCGGACCACAGCGCGGTGGCACCACCGATCAGGAACAGGGCCAGCATGCAGGCCAGAATCGCGCGGCTCTGGCGCAGGTCTTTCACGTAGTGGCCGAAGGTGAACACCAAGGCCACCGGGATGAGGATGATCGCGCCTACCTCCAGCAGGTTGCTCAACGCCGTGGGGTTCTCGAACGGGTGCGCCGAGTTGACGCCAAAGAAGCCACCGCCGTTGGTGCCCAACTGTTTGATGGCGATCTGGCTGGCAGCAGGGCCCAGCGGGATGACCTGTTCGGCACCTTGCAGGGTCAAGGCATGGGCATAGTCGGTGAAGGTTTGCGGTACGCCCTGCCACACCAGCAGCAGCGCCAGCACCAGGCACAGGGGTAACAGGCCGTAAAGGGTGGCACGGGTGAGGTCGACCCAGAAATTACCCAACGTGGCCGACGTGCGCCGTGCAATGCCGCGGCACAGGGCAACCAGCACTGCCAGGCCTGTGGCGGCGCTGACGAAGTTCTGCACGGTCAGCCCGAGCATCTGGCTCAGGTAGCTGACGGAAGCCTCGCCGCTGTAGGCCTGCCAGTTGGTGTTGGTCACGAAGCTCACGGCCGTGTTGAGTGCCAGTGACCATTCCTGCCCTGGCAGGTGCTGGGGGTTCAGGGGCAAATGGCCTTGCAGCAACAAAACCCCGAACAGCAGCACGAACCCGGCCAGGTTGAAAGCCACAAGGGCCAGCGCATATTGCCACCAGCCCTGCTCATGCCCTGGTGACACCCCTGCCAAGCGGTAACACGCCCGTTCGACCGGGCCCAGCACGGGGGTGAGCCAGGTGCGCTGGCCTTCCATGACGTTGTAGTAGAAGCGCCCGAGCCAGGGTGCAGGTAACAGGACGATGGCAAAAAAAGCCAGCAGCAACGCGACGTCGTAACTGTGCATGGCCGCCACCTAGCTGCGGTCGGCGCACAACAGCGCCACCAGCAGGTAAACCGCCAATGCCACTGCCAGCAGCAGTGACAACCCGTCGAGTACGTTCATGAATGGTTCTCCCCTTGGTGCGGCAGTGGCCGCTTTGGGGGAATTGTCCGGTTCAGGCGCGTAAAGGGGCGAGATCGCTCAGGGGGGCTTGGTATAAAGAATGCGTAAAGATCTGACCTGGGCCTGCCTACGGGGCGTCAGGCAGACGGCGGCTGTTCGGCATTGCGGCTCCAGTCCAGCAGCAGGCTGTAGCCCACCGCCAGCAATGTCGGCCCGATGAATAGCCCAATGAAGCCAAAGGCCAACAGCCCGCCGAAGACGCCCAGCAGCACGATGACCAAGGGCAGGTCGCCACCGCGGCTGATCAGGTAGGGCTTGAGCACGTTGTCCACGCCGCTGATGACGAAGGTGCCCCAGATGCTCATGAACACGGCCATGCCGTAATCCCCCTTCCACACCAGCCAGCCGGTGACCGGAATCCAGGCCAGCGGCGGGCCCATGGGGATCAGGCTGAGCATGAAGGTAACCAGGCCCAGCACGATGGCGCCGGGCACACCCGCAATCAGGAAGCCGATCATGGCCAGCAGGCCCTGCGCCGCGGCAGTGCCGATCACCCCGTTGACCACCCGTTGCACGGTGCCAGCGACCAGGTTGAGGTAGTACTCGGCACGTTCGCCCATCAGCCGGTGCAGCAGGCGCAGCACGAACGCCGACAGGCGTGGGCCGTCACGGTAGAAGAAAAACACGAATACCAGGCTGAGGGTGAGCTCCAGCACCCCGCTGCCGATCTGCGCGCTGCGGGCCAGCAACCAGTTGCCCACCTGCCCCAGGTAAGGCTTGACCGACGCCAGCAGTGCAGCGCCCTGCTGGTCCAGGGACTGCCACCCACTCACCAGCCCTTCACCGACGAAAGGCAGGCTGCCTACCCAGGCGGGGGCGTCTGGCAGGCCGTCGACCTGCACATCCCGCACGAATGCCGTGGCGTCACGAATGTGGTCGGCCAGGTTGAAGCCCAGCCATACCAGCGGCAGGGCCACGATAAGAATCCAGGCGGTGGTCAGCAGGCTGGCTGCCAGGGTTTCTCGACCGCCCAATGCGCGGGTGAGCAGGCGCATCACCGGCCAACTGGCAAAGGCCAGGATCGCGCCCCATAACAGGGCCGAGATGAAAGGCGCCATGACCCACAGGCCAGCGCCCAGCAGTGCCAGCAGCAGGATCTGGACCAGCAGGCGGTCGTTGTTAAGCATGGTGTTGCTCGTTCAGCGGATCAGTTCGAGGTGCAGGCCATCGGTTGGCGCATCACCCGTTTCAAGGCGCGCACTGCGTACCCCGGCCTTTATCAGTGCCTGGCGCCAGTCTTCGGCCTTGGCACCGCTGAGGCTTGCCCGCAGCGTGCTGTCGAGGTTCAGGCTACGCGCCAACAGGGTGGCCCAGTCAGCGTTGGGCGCTGCCAGGTCCGGGTAGTCGAGCTTGCCGGTGTCGCGCATTTCGCGCAGTACGGTGGCGGCGGTGGGCAACAGATCGCCAAGCGGGCTGGCTGCGACGAATTCTTCGACATGCAGGTAGGCACGGCGGTTGCCGCGGGTGACGCTGTACAGCGCGACCAGGGTGTCGGCTTGCTCTGCGGAGCGGCGCAGCAGGATAAATGCCTGCTGCTCGTCACCCCCATTGAGGCGGGCATTGGCGAACACGTCGTTGGCCCAGATGCTGGCCTCGCCACAATCGCGGCCCTGGCACCAGAACAGCGGGTAGCCGCCCGCCTGCTGCAGGGCCTCGCGGGCACTGGTGAACGCTTCGCGGGCGGTGCGTTCGACCGGCAGTTCGTAGGTAACCGAACTGACCTGGCCACGGCTTTCGACCTTGTTTTCAACCCGCGGGCGGCCACTGATCTTGCGCAGCGGGCCCATGGGGTAAATGCGCTCCTGCTCCACCGATGGCCGCTGGTCGACCACCTTGGCATCTACCGGCACCGGCAGGCTGCTGGCCCACAGCAGCGGGCTGGCCAGCGCAAGGCCGGCCGCCAAGGCGCAACGCAGGGCAATGGGCGCGCTCATTGGCGAACCACGCGGCGCGCGGCGCCGAGGTGAAGCATGTGGATGTCTGGCAGTTGCATGGTTGTCTCCCTGATCAACCCGCCAAGCCTCGACACTTGTCCGGTGCAAGTCAAGCAAAGCCAAAGAAGCGATTGAAACAGTCTGCGACAAGCTGCGCCCCCTGCTCATCGTTCAGGTGCAGGTGATGGCCACCGGGCAGTGTCACCTGCTCGAAGGGTAGCTGCTCCAGCAGCCCCGTGTTGCGTGCCAGCATGCCACTCTGCGCAACCACCAGCCGCGCCGGGCAACTGACCCGCATCACGTAGGCCATCGCCTGGGCTTCGCTGAGGCGCACCGGCGATGGCAGGGTCAAGCGGCTGTCGCTGCGCCAGCTGTAACCCCCCGGCACCGGCATCAGGCCCCGCTGGGCCAGCAGCTCGGCGGCCTCGCGGCTGACGGCCACCATGCCTTTCATCCTGGCGTGCACGCCTTGCTCCTGGGTGGCATACACCGACTTGCGCTTGCCATCGAGCCGCAGTTGCGCCTGCAACGCCATGCCCAGTCGCTCGGCGGCATCCTGTTCACCGCCGGTGGGCGGGATCACGCCGTCGATCAGGGCAAGGTGGCTGACCCGGTCGGGCAAGGCAGCGGCCAGTTGCACGCAGATGATGGCCCCCAGCGAATGCCCAAGCAGCGCGAACCGCTGCCAACCCAGCTGCTCAGCCGCCCGCAGCACGTCATGGGCATAGTCTGCCAGCGCATAACCGGCACCCGGGGGGCGATGCTGCGAGTACCCATGGCCTGCCAGGTCCAGCGCCACGATGCGCAGGCCCTTCAGCCGTGGGGCCAGGTGCGCGAAGCTGTTGGCGTTGTCCAGCCACCCATGCAGAGCAATGACCGGCAGGCCGTCCTCGGGGCCGAACAGATGGGCGGCCAGCTCGATATGGCCGAGGCTCAGGCGAACCTCTTCCACCGCCGCGCTCATGCCTGCCCCCAGCGGTCGAACAGCCCCTTCAACAGGCTGGCGGTGTCGGCGGGCCGCTCGAGCGGGAACATGTGCCCACCTGGCACGCTGTGAAACTCCCCCCGCGGCATGCCACGCACGGTGAAGGTATGGTGGCGGCGGATGACGTCGCTGCGCTCGCCGCACACCATCGCCAGCGGCACCTGCAGATGGCGAGCAGGCGCCGGGCTGGTATGGGGGATACTGCGGTAGATGCTGATTTCGGTGGCGGGGTCGAAGCGCAACTGCAGTTTCTGCTGCTGCTCAAGAAGCCCGTGCTCGATGTACGCGTCCAGGCACTCCGGGTCAAACTGGCGGAACAGCGATTTGCCGGCGAAATACTGCCGTGCGCTGTCCCGATCCTCGAACTCCGAACGGCGGCCCAGCGTACGCCCTGCGGGGGTGATGCGGTCGATGAACCCCAACCGCTTGGCGATGCGCAGCAGCCACTGATCGGCACGGGTAAGCACGGGTGAGTCAAGCATGACCACACCGCGGTACAGGTCGGGCCGGCGCAGGGCCGCGTGCAGGTGCAAAACGCCCCCCAGCGAGTGGCCCACCCCCCACACCGGTTGCGGTTGCAACGCCAGGTGATGCAACAGCTCGTCCACCAGGTTCTGCCAGTTGTCATCCACCGGAAAGCGCGGGTCGTGGCCATGCTGGGGCAAGTGCTGCACGTGGTAGTCCGGCGCCAGGGCAGCGAACAGCTTGCCGTAGGTGGCCGATGGAAAACCGTTGGCGTGGGCGAAGAAGATCGGCTGCGACATGGCGCGTATCCGGGCGATGGGTGATGGCCCATTGTCGGCACCCGCGCACGTTCAGGCAACGTTCGGATAGGTCATCGGCAAGGGCAATCAGGTCACGCCGAGCGGTCGAAGCTCGCCAGCGAGCGGCGCAGGCAAGCCTGAATGCAGGCCTGCTGGCTTTCCAGCGCCTCGCGGGCCAGGCGCTGTTCGGCGGCGTCGAGCCCCAGCCGACGCAGTGCCAGGCAGCTGATCTGCAGCAAATGGGCAACATGCAGGCAGGCCTCCTGCAGGGCCCGCAGGTCAGCTTCGATGAGCTCACGGGTGGCAGGTTCCAGGCTGGCGGCGCTGACCTTGCGCATCAGCTGGTAGAACCTGGCATCGGCCACCTCCCGCAGCAGGCTATGCTGGGCAAAATCAAGCGCAACGCCCTGCTCTACCTTGGCCACGGTGGACTGCAGGTCCAGCGAATTCAACAACTCCCAGATATCGCCTGTCATGCAAGCCGCCTTGAGCGCGAAATGTGCGGCCAAGCTAGCAACAGGCCAGCACCCGGGGCAACTGACAGAAATGCCAGTTGCCGACTCAAGAACGTTCACCCATGGCGCCCGCTCACGCAGGCGAATGGATGCCCTTGAGCGTCATCAGCCCGGCCAGTGGCCAGTCGCCTTCCAGTTCAGCCAGGCTGGCTGTGCTCATGGCCGCAGGCCGCTGGTGAGCCCCCTGCTCGAGCATCGTCACCAGGTGGCCGACCAGGGGCTGGTGGCTGACCAGCAACACATGCTGCAAGCCCAACTGCTCGATTTCGCCGATCATCTGCTGCACGTCGCTTTCAGGGGTCAGCCAAGGCACGGTGCGGACCGGTTCGGTGAAGCCGAGGGTGCCGTGCACCAGCGCAGCGGTTTGCTGGGCCCGTACATACGGGCTGGCGATTATTGCCTGCAAGGGTTTGCCCAACAGGCGTGCGGCGCTGTGCAGCACCTGTTCGCGGCCATGGGCCGTCAGGCGCCGTTCGGCATCCGTGTTGGCCCGTGGTTCGGCTTCGCCGTGGCGCAATACCCACAGGTTCACAGCTTCGGTTCCTCATCGCGAACCGGGTGCGGGGCCGGCGGCACGCTGTGCGCGGCCTCGCCTTCGGGGGCACGCGGGGCTGGCCAGTCAGCGAACGGCCAGGGCTTCTGGTCGGTGTGGAAAGTGCCGAAACGGCCGATCTGGGCCAGGAACTGGCTGAGGCTGTCGCCGAAATTCATCAGGCTGGCGCTGGGGGCACCATAGATCAGGCGATAGACCAGCTGCACCAGCACCAGGCCACCGAGCAGCAGCTCGGCCAGTTGCCACACCACTGCAAACACCAGCATCCACACCACCCGCAGGATGATGGACTCGCGCTGGGCGCGTTCGGGGGTATCGTTCATGTTTCGCTCCTTGCTGCGACGAAGGCCACCTGCGGCTCAGTTGAAGCCGCTGATGGAAATGAAATCGACATCGGTCTTGGGCTCGGCGCGCATCAGGTGCTCGATGACCTGATCCAGCGTACGGCCTTCGAACAGAATGGCGTGCAGGCCCGCCACCAGCGGCATGTAGATTTGCGCCTGCTGGGCCTTGGCCTTGAGCACCTTGAGGGTGTTCACGCCCTCGGCCACTTCGCCCAGGCGGTTGACCGCCTCTTCAAGGCTAAGGCCCTGGCCCAGGGCATGGCCAACCTGGTAATTACGGCTTTTGGGCGAGGAACAGGTGACGATCAGGTCACCGACACCCGCGAGCCCCAGGAAAGTCATGGGGTTCGCGCCCTGGCTTACCGCAAAACGGGTCATCTCGGCCAGGGCGCGGGTAATCAGCATGCTCTTGGTGTTCTCGCCCATGCCCAGGGCCACTGCCATGCCGGCGATGATGGCGTAGACGTTCTTCAGCGCCCCGCCCAGTTCGACGCCAAACCGGTCGCCACTGGCGTAGACCCGGAAGGTACGCCCATGCAGCACCTCCTGTACCTGCTGGCACAGCAGCTCGTCTTCACTGGCCACCACCGTTGCGGTCAACGCATGCTCGGCGATTTCCCGGGCCAAATTGGGGCCGGACAGCACGCCAATACGTGCCTGAGGGGCGATTTCTTCGACGATCTGGCTCATCAGCTTGAACGTCTGCGCCTCGATGCCTTTGGTCAGGCTGACCAGGCCCTTGCCGCTGAGCAGCTCGGCATGGGGGGCCAGCACGCTGCGCAAGGCGCTGGACGGCAGTGCGACGAAGATCAGGTCGCAGGCCTGCAACGTAGCCAGCAGGTCATTGACCGGTTCAACGCCGTCCTGCAGGCGAATGCCCTTGAGGTAGCGCGGGTTCTCGCGGTTGGCGCGCATGGCCTCGGCCTGGGCCGGGTCGCGCATCCACTGGCGCACGGGCACGCCGTTTTCCGCCAGCAGGTTCGCCACGGCGGTGCCGAAGCTGCCGCCCCCCAGAACTGCAACAGGTTGCTGTTCAGTCATATCCAATCCGTTAAAGCCAAAAAGTAAGTGGCGACGGGCGCATTATACGGCTCGCCAGGCCCGCGCCAAGGCGGGTGGCGATAATCCCACAACCGGCGTGCAACCCGGCGCAGATCACTGGCAAAACGCCAAAGGTCAGTTACCATGCCTGTTTAATTCAACTCTGATACAAGGCCGCTCCGTGTTCCCTGGCTCGCCCCCGTACCCGCACCTGCTCGTACTGACCGCCCTCTTCGGTGCGCCAGCCGTGGCCGACGACCTGTTCATCGACAATACCGACCTGCCACAGGTTCTGACCGCGACGCGGCTGAAACAATCCCCCGCGGCGGTACCAGGCAGCATGACCGTGCTGGACAGCGAACTGATCCGCGCCAGTGGTGCACGGGATATCCCCGAACTGCTGCGCCTGGTCCCGGGCATGATGGTGGGTTACGGCGCGGGCAACCAGCCCACGGTCAACTACCACGGCAGCAACGCCAACGAGGCGCGCCGCATGCAGGTGCTGATCGACGGGCGTTCGGTGTACCGGGCCGGGCTGGCCACGGTGGACTGGAGCGATATACCGCTGGCCATGGAAGACATCGAGCGCATCGAGGTGTTCCGCGGGCCCAACACTGTCAGCTATGGCGCCAATGCACTGATGGCCGTGGTCAATATTCTCACCCGCAACCCGGCAGACAGCCATGGCACGCGCCTGAAAATGACCCGTGGCCAGAACGGTATCAATGACTTCTATGCCAGCCACGGCTTCGGCTGGGACGGCGGCGACATGCGCCTGTCGCTGTCGGGGCAGCAGGATGACGGCTTCGACCACAACCAGTTCGGCCAGGATTACCGGGACAGCCGCCGCGCCACACGCTTCAACCTCAGCGCCAGCCACACCCTGGCACCCGACCAGACCCTGGAATGGCAACTGGCAGCCAAGGAGGGCAGCAACCAGCGGCCCTATACGTACCAGCCCGTGTTCCCCTACGTCACCCAGCGCGGCGACAATGCCGACGTCGACGCCAAGGATTACGCAGGGTCAGTCCGCTGGAACATCGACTTCAACCCGGACCACAGCCTGTACGTGCAAGGCTCGGCGCAGCACTTCGACCGCCAGCAGGTCTGGCGGGCGTGCGATGCGGCGTTGTCGTTCAGCCCCGAGCTCACGCGCCTGTGGCAGCTCAACCCCAACTACGCCGAGCAGGTGGCCCGTGGCGCCAACAACCCGCCCCCCAGCAGCAACCCGCAGGAGCAGGCGTTGGTCGAGGCCATCAAGGCGCAGTGGCAAACCGGCGGTGGCAAGAATGTGGTCTGCGGCGACGTCGACCAGAGCACCCGCGAAACCCGCTATGACCTGGAAATCCAGGACACCCTGAGCCTGACCGACAACCTGCGCCTGCTCAGTGGCATGAACTACCGGTATGATCGTGCCGACTCCCAGACCTACTTCAACGGCAGCGTCGATGACCAGACCTGGCGCCTGTTCGGGCAACTGGAATGGCGCGCCGACGAGCACTGGATCGTGCAGGGTGGCGCCATGCTGGAGGACTCGCGCCTGTCTGGCAGCTCGCTTACGCCGCGGGTGGCGGTCAATTACCTGATCACCCCGCGCCACGGTCTGCGGGCGGTGTACTCGGAGGCGGTGCGCTCGCCGGACATGTTCGAGAACAACGTCAACTGGAGCTACACAGTCACCAACCTCAGCCCGTATGCCTTTGGCCAGCAGCGCGGCCAGTACTTCGTCAAGACGCGCGGGCCTGGCGACCTGGAGCAGGAGCGCATGCGCTCACGCGAAGTGGGCTACAACGGCTACTTCAGCGATATCGACCTGAGCATGGATGTGAAGCTGTTCTACGACGAGATCACCGGGATGATCAGCGAGCCGCTGAAGAATAACCAGTACATCGCCAGCAATGCCAACCGTGCCCGCTTCAGCGGTAGCGAGGCGCAGCTTGACTGGCGCCCTACCCTGCGCGACCGGCTGCGGCTGACCTATGCCCATGTGGACGCCTGGGCCAGCAACCCGGATGACCGCCGCCTGAGTGCGCACAACAGCGGGTCGGCTGGCTGGATGAGGAACTGGGGCGATGGCTGGTCCAGTGCGGTGTTCTACTATGGCGACGATGCGCTCAACCAATACCGCTACGAACGCCTGGACCTGCGCCTGGCCAAGCGCTGGCGGGTCTACGGCAACAGCCTCGAGCTGGCCGCACTGTGGCAACAGCGCCTGGACGACGAGCCGACCACCGCCGTGCAGAACCGCTACGACAGCCGCCATCGGCTGAGCGTGAGCGCGGAGCTGGAGTTCTGATGGCCCTGCTGCTGCGCCTGATGCTGCTGTGTCTATGGCCAATGGGGCCATTGTCCGCCGGCGAAATCCTGCTGGTCGGGGCCCAGGACCAGCCGGGTATTCGCAGTTTCATTGCGGCCTTGGAAAGCCGCCGCCCCCATGACCACGTGCACTTTCAGTCGGCCACCGACCTGCCGCGCCCAGGCAGCCTGAAACCCGATCAGCGCCTGGTACTGCTGGATAACGATGCACTGGAATGGCGCTTGTCGGAGACCGCCGGCCCGCCGGCACTGGCGATGCGCGTAGGGCGTGTACAGGTTGAACAGCGCCTGGGAAAGTCCCGCCCCGGGTTTCTCACCTTGCTGTGGAGCGACCCGCCGCTGGGCCGGCAACTGCGCCTGGCCCATTACCTGTTACCGCAGGCCCAGCGCGTTGGGGTGCTCTACGGTGAACACAGCCGCTTTTTGCTTGACGAACTGCGTCAGGCTGCCGGCCCTTTGGGGCTGGAGATCGTCGCCCAGGCGTGGCCAGACCCGCTCGACAGCCGCCCCCTTCAACACGTGCTGGGCAACAGTGATGTGCTGCTGGGGCTCGACGACCCTGACCTGTATAACTCCAAGACCGCGAAAAACCTGCTGTTGAGCAGCTATGGCCGGCAAATGGCACTGATTGGCCCGAACGCCGCATTCGTGCGCGCCGGCGCCCTGGCCAGCACCTACAGCGACCAGGACGACTGGATCGCGGTACTGGACCACCTGCTCGACCAAGCGCCTGCACGGTGGCCGCGCAGCCTGTACCCCCACCAGTTCGGGGTCAGCGGCAACCAGCAGGTGGCACGCGCCCTCGGCCTTGAACCCATCGACGTCAACGTTGCCGCCAAGGCGCTGGCCGAAGGAGCCCCCACGCCATGAGCAAACGCCTGAGCTGGGACATCCACACCCGCACCCAGATCATCAGCCTCGGCCCTGCCCTGCTGCTGACCCTGCTGCTGATCAGTTTCTTCACGTTCGTGCGCATCCAGGACTTGCGCCAGGAGCTCAACCACACCGGCCAACTGATCGCCAACCAGTTGGCACCGGCGTCGGAGTACGGGGTGATTTCGGGTAACAATGAAGTGCTCGAAAGCCTCATGCGCGCCACCCTGACCATCCCGCACGTGCGCTTTCTGGAAGTGCAGGACAGCCGTAACCATATCCTGGTCTACGTTGAGCAGTCGGACGAAAGCATCAACCGCGCGCAGCGGGTGGAAGTGTTCCAGGCGCCCATCCGCCTGCAGCAAATCCGCCTGGAGAACGACTTCCTGCAGCAAGGCCCGAGCGCTGCACCGGCCATTGGGGATGATTACCTTGGCCGGGTGATCGTTGGCATGTCGGACGATGCCTTCAGCCAGCGGCAGCAGGAAATTGTCATAAAGGCCGCCGTACTGGCCCTGTTCGCCCTGCTGTTCACCTTCCTGCTGGCCCGGCGCCTGGCGCTGAACCTGGCCAAGCCGATCAGTGACATGGGCCATGCGGTGAAAGCCATTCAGCAGGGGCAGTACGACACGCCTGTGCCGGTGGTGGATGACAGCGAACTCGGCCACCTGGCCCGCCACATCAATAACCTGGCCCACGCCCTGGAACAGGCCAGCGCCGAGCAGAAACAGGCCATCGCCGAGCTGATCCAGGCACGGGAAGAAGCCGAGCAGGCCAACCGCGCCAAGTCGGACTTCCTGGCCATGATGAGCCACGAATTGCGCACGCCCATGAACGGCGTACTGGGTATGCTGCAACTGCTCGAAACCACCCCGCTGAGCAACGAGCAGGCCGACTACACGGCGGTGGCCAGCGAATCCACCGGGCACCTGCTCAAGGTCATCAACGATATTCTCGATTTCTCGCGGATCGAGCGCGATGCGCTGCAACTGGAGCACATCGATTTCAACCTCGGCGAACTCATCAGCAGTTGCGTGCAGTCATTCCAGCACACTGCCCAGCAACGGGGCCTGGGCCTGCAACTGGAACTGGCAGCCGATACGGCGCAGTTGCAGGTGAACGGTGACCCTACGCGCATCCGCCAGATCCTGCTGAACCTGATTGGCAACGCGCTGAAGTTTACCGAACATGGCCATGTGCAGGTGCAGGCGCGCTGGCAAGCCCTGGATGACCAGCTGATCTGGCTTACCTGTGACGTACGCGACACCGGTATCGGCATCGACAGCGAACGCCTCGAACTGATGTTCGTGGCGTTCCAGCAGGCCGACAGCTCGATCTCGCGCCGTTACGGTGGCACCGGGCTGGGCTTGTCCATCGCCCGAACGCTGGCCGAACGCATGGGTGGCAACCTGCGTGGCCAGAGCGGCGAGGGCCGCGGGTCCACCTTTACCCTGGAGATGCCCCTCACCCTCACGACGCGGCCTGCGGCAACGGCGGCAGCACCCGAACGAGGCCAACAGCAGTGGGGTGAAGGGCGCCAGGTGCTGCTGGTCGAGGACAACCTGGTCAACCAGAGTGTGACCGAGGCCATGCTGCGCAGCCTGGGCCTGGACGTAAGCACGGCCGACGACGGTCAACAAGCCGTCGCCCAGGTAGAACAACAACGGTTCGATGCAATCCTGATGGATTGCGGCCTGCCGTTCATGGACGGTTTCGAGGCTACCCGCCGTATCCGCCTGCTGCCCAATGGCAAAGCCCTACCGATCATCGCCCTCACGGCCAATGTGCTACAGGGCGACCGCGAGCGATGCCTGGCTGCGGGCATGGACGATTACCTGAGCAAACCCTTGCGCCGCAGTGAACTGCAGCAGGTGTTGCAGCGTTGGCTGCCGGGGGAGGCAACCGCGACTGGCGATAAATGCTAAAGTGCGGCAGTCTTAAAGACTGGACAGGACGTTCTTCGGACCTGAAAATAGACGTTTCAGTGCACACCTGTACTTCTTTCGACAGGCGCACTGTGACTTTCACCACAACGCAATAGTCTACCTGTAGGCTGCCGCCCCGGACGCGATGCGTAACGGGCCGGCCGGGAAGATTCATCCCCTGCCGCAGGGGGTTATTGAGGAGCTCGCATGACCAAACAACACGCCTTTACTCGGGAAGACCTGCTGCGCTGCAGTCGCGGTGAGCTGTTCGGCCCAGGTAATGCGCAACTGCCCGCGCCGAACATGCTGATGGTCGATCGCATCACCCACATCAGTGAAGAAGGCGGCAAGTACGGCAAAGGTGAATTGGTCGCCGAGCTGGATATCACCCCGGACCTGTGGTTCTTCGCCTGCCACTTCGAAGGTGACCCCGTCATGCCAGGCTGCCTGGGCCTTGACGCCATGTGGCAGTTGGTCGGTTTCTTCCTCGGCTGGCAGGGCCTGCCAGGCCGCGGTCGTGCGCTGGGCTCGGGCGAGGTGAAATTCTTCGGCCAGGTGCTGCCCACCGCCAAGAAAGTCACGTACAACATTCACATCAAGCGCGTCCTGAAAGGCAAGCTGAACATGGCCATCGCCGATGGTTCTGTCAGCGTAGACGGCCGCGAGATCTACACAGCCGAAGGCCTGCGGGTCGGCGTGTTCACCTCCACTGACAATTTCTAAGGGTTATTCGCATGCGCCGCGTCGTTATCACTGGTCTGGGCATCGTATCGTGCCTGGGCAATGACAAAGCTACCGTCACCGAAAACCTGCGCAACAGCCGTTCGGGTATCCGTTCCAACCCGGAATACAAGGAAATGGGGCTGCGTAGCCAGGTTTCCGGGTCCATCGACCTCAACCTCGAAGAACTGATCGACCGCAAGGTCTTCCGCTTCGTCGGCCATGCCGCTGCCTATGCCTACCTGGCCATGCAGGACGCGATCAAGGATGCCGGCCTGACCGAAGAGCAGGTTTCCAACCCGCGTACCGGCCTGGTGGCAGGCTCCGGCGGTGCATCGACCCTGAACCAGATGGAAGCGCTGGACACCCTGCGCGAGAAAGGCGTCAAGCGTGTGGGCCCGTACCGGGTTACCCGCACCATGGGCAGCACCGTGTCGGCGTGCCTGGCCACCCCGTTCAAGATCAAGGGCCTGAACTACTCGATCTCGTCGGCGTGCGCCACGTCCGCGCACTGCATCGGCACCGCGCTGGAGCAGATCCAGTGGGGCAAGCAGGACATCGTGTTCGCCGGTGGCGGTGAAGAAGAGCACTGGAGCCAGTCGTTCCTGTTCGATGCCATGGGCGCCCTGTCGACCAAGCGCAACGACACCCCCGAACAGGCCTCCCGTGCCTACGACGCCGACCGTGACGGCTTCGTCATCGCCGGTGGCGGCGGCATGGTCGTGGTCGAGGAGCTGGAGCACGCCCTCGCCCGTGGCGCCAAGATCTACGCCGAGATCGTCGGTTACGGCGCCACTTCCGATGGCTACGACATGGTCGCGCCAAGCGGTGAAGGCGCCATTCGCTGCATGCAGCAGGCACTGGCGACTGTCGACACCCCAATCGACTACCTGAACACCCACGGCACCTCCACCCCCGTAGGTGACGTTGCCGAGATCAAGGGTGTGCGGGAAGTGTTTGGCGGCAATGCGCCGAAAATCAGCTCGACCAAGAGCCTGTCGGGCCACTCGCTGGGCGCTGCCGGTGTACACGAGGCGATTTATTGCCTGCTGATGATGGAAAACAACTTCATCGCCGGCTCCGCCAACATCGACGAGCTGGACCCTGAGGTTGCCGACCTGCCAATCCTGCGCAAAACCGAAGAAAACGCCAAGATCGACACGGTCATGAGCAACAGCTTCGGCTTCGGCGGCACCAACGCCACCCTGGTGCTCAAGCGCTGGGAAGGCAAGTAAGGCGCTGCTGCGGTAGATGCAAAACGCCCCGACTGGTTCGGGGCGTTTTTGTTTTCAGGCGTTTACTTGGGCTTGGGTAACACCGCCAGAAAGTTCTCGCGCGCGACCTTGTTAGCCACAGGTTCGGGCAACGCGTCCAGAAACGGTTTGAACCCGTGCATCTGCTCGCCAAGGCTCCCGAAACGCCCGACTACATCCGACCCCAGCATGAACCGGTCGGGGTATTTCTGCACCAGCGCCAGCCATGGCTGCTGCGGCTTGCCCTGCTCATCCAGCAGGTAAGGCTCAAGCACGCTCCAGGACAGGTCCACATAGAGGTTGGGGTAATCCTCCAGCAGCCGGGTCAGTACGGGGAGCAAGAAGTCCATGCGGGTCTGATGCCGGTGAATCTCCATGCTGCTGCCGGCATGGGCCCAGATGAAGCGTGTGTGGGGGTGCTCGCGCAGGGGCTCCTCGATCTCCGCCAGGTACAGCGGGTTACGCTCGCGTTTGGAGGTGATATTCGAGTGCAGCAGTACCGGCAGGTCGCGCTCGGCCGCCAGGTGATAGATGCGCGTCATGGCCTCGTTATTGGCCCGCGGCGTCTCGCCACTGGTCAGCGCGGTCAGGTCGTCATGGCGGGTGAACACTTCGCCGATGCCCTGCCACAGGCCTGGGTACAGGTCGAGCATGCGCTCGATGTGGCTCACGGCATTCTTGTCCACCGGGTTGATGCCGGTCAGAAAGGGATGAAAGCGCTGACGCTGTTCAGGGGGGAGTTTCTGGATGGCAGCCGCTACGTAGGTGTCCGTGGCACTGTACCAGTAGGCATCGGCGTCATCGCCGGCGTAATAGCGTGGCCGCTTGGGCTCGTCCTCGTGCCATTTCTTGGCAACCGGAATGCCGGAAATCATCGATTGGTCGATACCTGCGGCATCCATGGCCTTGAGCAGCGCCGGCATGCCCTCGGTTTCCTGGAAGAAATCCACATAATGCAGGTGAGCATCGCTGTAGCGGTACTCACGGGCCTGTGCCGCCTGGCATAGCCAGGCGGCTACAACGGCGCAGGCCAGCGCTTTGGCGTTCATGGTCAGCTTCCTTGTACGGGGACGAACCGAATAGACCCGCCAGCAGGCGGAACGGTTCAGCGCGCCCCTCTTACAAGCCCGTGCACTAGGGGTGGAACACTTCACTCAGCAGGTTATGCATCGACCGGAACGCCCGCTCGGCAGTGCGCCTGTCGTACTGCATCTTGCCTGGCACGTTGGCGCCCGGGTCAGTAAAGGAGTGAACCGCACCGCCGTAGCTCAGCAGTTGCCAGTCCACCTTCGCTGCATCCATTTCCGCCTCAAACGCTGGCAGCTGGTCCTTCGGTACCAGCGGGTCGGACGCGCCATGCAACACCAGGACCGAGCCCTTGATATTCTTTGCGTCATCCGGGTTGGGGGTGTCGAGGGTGCCGTGGAACGACACCGCAGCACGCAAATCGGCGCCTGAGCGCGCCAACTCCAGCGCACAGCAACCGCCAAAACAGAAGCCGAATGTGGCGGCCTTGCCAGGTGCCAGCAACGCCTTGGATTGCCCGAGCAGCTGCGCCAACGCTTCCTGCATGCGTTTGCGCAGCTCAGCGCGGTCATTTTTCAGCGGCATCATTGCAGCCCCTGCCTCGTCGGCATTCGACGGGCGAACCGACTGGCCGTACAGGTCCGCGAGCAGCACCACGTAGCCCTGCTCAGCCACCTCCTTGGCGATGCGCTCAGCCCCTTCGGCAATGCCCATCCAGTTCGGCGCCATCACCAGCCCTGGGCGGCCCAGGGCGCCCGGCTCATACACCAGGCGGCTTTCGTAGGTTTTGCCGGCCAGGTGATACACCAGCGACTCGACGATTACCTTGCTCATCCTTTACTCCTCAGGCCTGCACCATGAAAAAAGCCCGCCGAAGCGGGCTTTGCCATGCATCAATTCAAGCAGACAATTCGACCAGCAGCTTGTTCAGGCGCCGTACATAGGCGGCAGGGTCCTTCAGGCTGTCACCCGCGGCAAGCGCGGCCTGATCGAACAGGATGTGCGACAACTCAGCGAAACGGTCCTCGCTCTGTTCGTGGTCGAGCTTCTCGATCAGCGGGTGTGTCGGGTTGAATTCGAAGATCGGCTTGGAATCTGGCACTTTCTGGCCGCTGGCTTCCAGAATCTGGCGCATTTGCAGGCCCAGGTCCTGTTCTCCGATCGCCAGGATTGCCGGCGAGTCCGTCAGGCGGTGGGATACCCGCACCTCGGCCACGCTTTCACCCAGGGCAGCTTTCAGGCGCTCCACCAGGCCTTCCTTGTCCTTGGCGACTTCTTCCTGGGCCTTTTTGTCTTCTTCCGAATCCAGCTTGCCCAAGTCCAGGTCGCCACGGGCCACATCGACGAACGCCTTGCCATCGAATTCGGTGAGGTAGCTCATCAGCCACTCATCGATACGGTCGGTCAGCAGCAGCACTTCGATGCCTTTCTTGCGGAAGACCTCAAGGTGTGGGCTGTTCTTGACCTGCGCGTAGGATTCGCCGGTGAGGTAGTAGACTTTGTCCTGGCCGTCTTTGGCACGCGCCAGGTAATCGGCAAGGCTGACGCTCTGCTCGCCGCTTTCGTCATGGGTGGAGGCAAAGCGCAGCAGGCCGGCGATTTTCTCCTTGTTGGCGAAATCTTCGGCCGGGCCTTCCTTGAGCACCTGCCCGAAGTTTTTCCAGAAGCCCTTGTACTGCTCAGGCTCGTTCTTGGCCAGTTTTTCCAGCATGTCCAGCACGCGCTTGGTCAGCGCCGTCTTCATCGAGTCGATGATCGGGTCTTTCTGCAGAATTTCACGCGACACGTTCAGCGACAGGTCGTTGGAGTCGACCACACCTTTGATGAAGCGCAGGTACAGCGGCAGGAACGATTCGGCCTGGTCCATGATGAACACACGCTGTACGTACAGTTTCAGACCGCGGGGCGCTTCACGCTGGTACAGGTCGAACGGCGCACGGGCCGGCACGTACAGCAGCGAGTTGTACTCGAGCTTGCCTTCAACCTTGTTGTGGCTCCAGGCCAGCGGGTTTTCGAAGTCGTGGCCGATGTGCTTGTAGAACTCCTGGTACTCCTCGTCCTTGATCTCGGTACGCGGACGGGTCCACAGGGCGCTGGCACGGTTGACGGTTTCCCACTCTTCAGCCGGCTGCTCTTCGCCTTCGGCCGCCACCTGTTCCTTGGGCAGCTGGATAGGCAGCGCGATATGGTCGGAGTACTTCTTGACCACGTTGCGCAGGCGCCAGCCATCGGCGAACTCCTGCTCGTCCTTCTTCAGGTGCAGGACAATGCGGGTGCCGCGCTCTGGCTTGTCGACGGTGGCCACTTCAAAGTCGCCCTCGCCCTTCGAGGACCAGTGCACACCTTCGCTGGCCGGTTGGCCAGCACGGCGGCTGTAGACATCGACCTGGTCGGCAACAATGAACGCCGAGTAGAAGCCAACGCCAAACTGACCGATCAGGTGCGAGTCCTTCTTCTGGTCACCGGTGAGGTTCTTCATGAAGTCGGCAGTGCCCGATTTGGCGATGGTGCCCAGGTGCGTGATGACATCTTCACGGCTCATGCCGATGCCGTTGTCCTCGAGGGTGACGGTGCCGGCATCTTTGTCGAAGCTCAGGCGGATCCTCAGGTCGGCATCGTTTTCGAACAGCTCGGGCTTGGCCAGTGCTTCGAAACGCAGCTTGTCGGCCGCATCGGAGGCGTTGGAGATCAATTCACGCAGGAAGATCTCCTTGTTCGAGTACAGGGAATGAATCATGAGGTGCAGCAGCTGCTTCACCTCGGTCTGGAAGCCCAGGGTTTCTTTTTGAGTCTCCACACTCATGGTCGTCACACTCCGATCTGATGGCAGTAGTCGCCAAGCGGCCCGGTTGGCTGCGTTGGCGGCGGATGACATGCAGATGGGGGCTGCCCGGATGATTTCAAGGGCTTTTGCGGTGCGAACCTTGAATGCACCTGCGCCAGGGTGAGCGAGGCGCCCCCCCCCGCGCGCCATGGCAGGACCCTGTAGACAGCAGAAGTGCCTGCACCTTAAAAACATGTTTATAGCTGTGAAATTACCGTGGAACTTATTTCAGAAGGCCCCACTCGAAGGAACAAGCCAACTTATTCCACCAAGGAGAAACACCCCCATGCGTAAACCATTTGCTTTTGCTCTGATGCTGGCTGCTGCCATGGGCCTGGCCGCTTGCGATAAAGCGAGCGAAGACAAAGCCCAGGACGCACAAGAACACCGTGAACAAGCCCAGGAAAAAATGGGTGATGCTCAGGACAAGATGAACGACGCTGCCAAGGAAAACGCCGAAGCCGCCAAAGACCAGGCCGAAGCCAACCAGAAGGCTGCTGAAGAGGCCGCCCCGGCCACCCCGGCGACCACTGTTCCGGCCGAACCTGCCAAGCAGTAATCGCGCCGTAAAAAAAACCCGACATTGTCGGGTTTTTTTATGCCTGAAATTATTAGGCTAACCGTTTCAGTCATTCACATTTGAACGCTGCCCGGGTACTTCGGTCGCTGAACTTTCCGTGGGCGTAAATACCATCACGTCCAGTACATCGGAATGGAACTCGCGGCGATACAGAATCAACACCACCCCCACGCTAATGCCCATGAACAACCACGGGCTGATGAACCAGCTCAACATCGCCATGCCGAAATAATACGACCGCAGGCCGAAGTTGAATTGGTTGGCAGCCAGCGACAGCACCCGCGCCGCACGCGCGGCAAACGCCTTGCGCTCCATTTCATTGACCTGGCGTTCGCCGATCATGGGTGCCGAGCCCACCAGCACCGCGGCGAAGTTGTACTGCCGCATGCACCAGCTGAAGGTGAAAAAGGCATACACGAACACCGTCGCCAGGCACAGCAACTTGATTTCCGACATCCCTTGGGAGGCCTGCTGAACCAGGGGCAAGTCAGCGAGCAGCGACAGGGCTCGGTCGGACGCGCCCAGCACCGTCAGGATGCCGGCGAGGATGATCAGGGTGCTGGAGGCGAAGAACGAGGCGTTGCGCTCAAGGTTGCCGATCACGCTGGCATCGGCAATACGGTTGTCACGCAACAACATGCGGCGCATCCAGTCTTCACGGTACAGGTGCAACACACTGGCAAGGCACGCGGTGTCCCGCCCCTTCCAGAGGGCATAGCGTGTGTAGCCGCCCCAGCACAGCACAAACCAGCAGGCCGCCAGGAGGTTGTTCAAATTGCTTGAAATGAAAGTCATGCCGGGTTCCCGAAATGCCAGGTGCCAAAAGGATAGGGACCGCATTTCGACGCTGGCAAGCGGCAAAAGGCACAGGGCGACAGCGAAAAACACGCGCACTCACCCTACAGCCAAACAAAAGCCCCGCATCCTTGCGGATACGGGGCTTGGGTGTTTGATACCGAGGCGACAGGTTCAGGCTTTTGGCCCATGCCGCCAGCGGGCTTCAACACATCACGCCAGGGCCTCGCGAGGCTTGCCCAGCATGCGGTCGCACACCACAGCACCCACCAGGGTGACGACCGAAGGTACCAGCCAGGCAAGGCCTTGATCACTGAGTGGCAGGTTGGCCATGAAGTCGGGCAACACATGGGCCGCGCTGCTGCCCTTGATGGCATCAACCATGCCGAACAGCAGCGATACCAGCATTACCGGCGCCAGGATACGCGTCGGCGAGTTCCACAGGTCCTTCACGAAGCTCAAGCCCACCACCACGATGCACGGCGGGTAGATGGCCGTGAGCACAGGGATGGAGAACATGATCAGCTTGGTCAGCCCCAGGTTCGACACCAGCAGCGAGAAACCAGCCAGAATCACCACCAGCGCACGGTACGACAACGGCAGCATCTGGCTGAAGTATTCGGCACACGCGCAGGTCAGGCCGACGGCTGTCACCAGGCACGCCAGGGCGATCAGCACGGCAAGGAAACCGCTGCCCAGCGAGCCGAAGGTGTGCTGCACGTAGGCATGCAGTACCGCAGCACCGTTGCTGGCGCCCGCGGCAATTTCATGGCTGCCGGCGCCCAGGCGGAACAGGCTGATGTACACCAGGGCCAGGCCGACACCGGCAATCAGGCCGGCGATGATGGCATAGCGGGTGATCAGCTTCGGCGACTCGACGCCGCGTGAGCGGATGGCGTTGACGATGACGATGCCGAACACCAGGGCACCCAGGGTATCCATGGTCAGGTAACCATCAGAGAACCCCTTGGAGAACGCGGCGGCGGCGTAGGCCGGCTGCGCTTCACCGATGGTACCGGCCGGCAGCGCGAACGCGGCGATGCCCAGTACCGCCAGGGCAATGATCTTCAGTGGCGCAAGGAAACGCCCCACGGTATCAAGCAGCTTGCCCGGGTACATGGACACGGCCAGTACCACGGCGAAATACACCAGGCTGTAGATGAACAGGGCCAGCGGGCTTTCACCGGTCAATGGCGCAACGCCCACTTCGAACGACACGGTCGCCGTACGCGGCGTGGCGAACAGCGGGCCGACCGACAGGTAGCATACAGCGGCCAGCAGGCCGCCGAAGAACTTGCCGATCGGGCTGCTCAGGGCATCCATACCGCCGCCGACCTTGGCCAGGGCGACCACGGTGATGACCGGCAGGCCCACCGCCGTCACCAGGAAGCCCAGGGCGGCCATCCAGACGTGCGGGCCCGATTGCAGGCCGACGATAGGCGGGAAGATGATGTTGCCGGCGCCTACGAAAAGCGCAAACGTCATAAAGCCAAGCGCCAGGATATCCTGGCCTTTGAGAACTTTCATTTAAGGTAGTACCACACTGCTGGAATCGGGGTTCGAGAGGGGACTTTCCAATGGGTGAGGAAAATGCTGCCCGGCGTGATAGGCCAGACCCGTTAAGCGTGTCGTTCCCTTTTGGGGCACGGGCACAGAATAGGCGCGTAGATTAACCGTTTTGCCGCGCAAACGCACTGGAACAGTGCTGCTTGTCCGATGTGCGTACGTGTTT
Source organism: Pseudomonas sp. S32 (assembly GCF_016648095.1). Classification (NCBI taxonomy): domain Bacteria; kingdom Pseudomonadati; phylum Pseudomonadota; class Gammaproteobacteria; order Pseudomonadales; family Pseudomonadaceae; genus Pseudomonas; species Pseudomonas sp. S32. Next base: position 39,590 of record NZ_JACVVF010000016.1, on the reverse strand, counting down.
GTCGTCTGTGCGTCCGGGGACAGGGGGAATTATCCTCAGATTGAAGTATTCGTCTGTAAGGTAATTCCTATGGGGACGATTGGGAGGTTTATGCTGGCCTGCCAGTGATTAAGCCCGCACACCCCAAAACGACAAAGGCCACCCGAAGGTGGCCTCTGTGCGCGTGGGGGGTGTTGCAGTATTACTTCTTGGCTTCCCAGCCAGTCAGCTCGGCCAGGGCCTTGCCGATGTCAGCCAGGGAACGCACGGTTTTCACGCCTGCGTCCTGCAGGGCTGCGAATTTCTCGTCCGCAGTACCCTTGCCGCCAGAAATGATGGCGCCAGCGTGGCCCATGCGCTTGCCTGCCGGCGCAGTCACGCCAGCGATGTAGGAAACGACAGGCTTGGTGACATTGGCCTTGATGTAGGCCGCAGCTTCTTCTTCAGCCGAACCGCCGATCTCACCGATCATGACGATCGCTTCGGTCTTCGGGTCTTCCTGGAACAGCTTCAGGATGTCGATGAAGTTGGAGCCCGGGATCGGGTCGCCACCGATACCCACGCAGGTCGACTGGCCGAAGCCGGCGTCGGTGGTCTGCTTGACCGCTTCATACGTCAGGGTGCCGGAACGCGAAACGATACCGACCTTGCCTGGCAGGTGGATGTGGCCTGGCATGATGCCGATCTTGCACTCGCCCGGGGTGATGACACCTGGGCAGTTAGGGCCGATCAGGGTCACGCCCAGCTCGTCGCACTTGACCTTGGCATCGAGCATGTCGAGGGTTGGAATACCCTCGGTGATGCAAACGATCAGCTTGATGCCACCGAAGGCTGCTTCCAGGATCGAGTCCTTGCAGAACGGTGCTGGCACGTAGATGACCGAAGCGTCAGCGCCGGTCGCTTCCACGGCTTCCTTCACGGTGTTGAACACCGGCAGGCCCAGGTGGGTAGTGCCACCCTTGCCCGGGGTAACGCCGCCGACCATCTTGGTGCCGTAGGCAATGGCTTGTTCGGAGTGGAAAGTACCCTGCGAGCCGGTGAAGCCCTGGCAGATGACTTTGGTGTCTTTATTGATCAGGACGCTCATTACTTGCCCTCCGCAGCTTTGACAACTTGTTGAGCAGCGTCGGTCAGGCTGGTTGCAGCAATGATGTTCAAACCGCTTTCTGCCAATACTTTAGCGCCCAGTTCGGCGTTGTTGCCTTCAAGGCGAACCACAACCGGAACCTTGACGCCGACTTCCTTCACTGCACCGATGATGCCTTCGGCAATCATGTCGCAGCGAACGATGCCGCCGAAGATGTTGACCAGAACGGCCGCGACATTGCTGTCGGACAGAATGATCTTGAACGCTTCGGTAACGCGCTCCTTGGTAGCACCGCCGCCTACGTCGAGGAAGTTGGCTGGCTTGCCGCCGTGCAGGTTGACGATGTCCATGGTACCCATGGCCAGGCCAGCACCGTTGACCATGCAGCCGATGTTGCCTTCAAGGGCAACGTAGTTCAGTTCGAACTTGGCAGCGTGGGCTTCACGGGCGTCGTCCTGGGACGGGTCGTGGAAGGTCTTCAGCTTCGGCTGACGGTACATGGCGTTGGCGTCGATGTTGATCTTGGCATCGAGGCAGTGCAGGTCGCCGTCGGCCTTGATCACCAGCGGGTTCACTTCCAGCAGGGCCAGGTCATGGTCCTTGAACAGCTTGGCCAGGCCTACGAAGATCTTGGCGAACTGTTGAACTTGCTTGCCTTCCAGGCCCAGCTGGAACGCCAGCTCACGGCCCTGGAACGGCTGAGCGCCGACCAGCGGGTCGATGGTGGCCTTGAGGATTTTCTCAGGCGTGTCGTGGGCGACTTTTTCGATGTCCACGCCACCTTCGGTGGAGGCCATGAACACGATACGGCGGCTCGAGCGATCGACTACAGCGCCCAGGTACAGCTCTTTGGCGATGTCAGTGCAGGATTCGACCAGAATCTTGGAGACGGGTTGACCGTTGGCATCGGTCTGGTAGGTAACCAGATTCTTGCCCAACCACTGTGCAGCGAACGCCTTGGCGTCTTCCTTGCTGCGAACCAGCTTGACGCCGCCCGCCTTGCCGCGACCACCTGCGTGAACCTGGGCTTTTACAACCCACTCGTTCCCGCCGATCTTGTCGCAGGCTTCTGCCGCTGCTTCAGGGGTGTCGACTGCGAAACCCTTGGAAACTGGCAGGCCGTACTCAGCGAACAGCTGCTTACCCTGATACTCGTGAAGATTCATGCTTTTTACCGTCTTCGTTAGGTACTGCGCTTCGGCGCTGCGCCATCACTGGCGCCGCACCACCTGTGACCGTTGACCCCGGGTTATCCCATGTGATCCGGTCCGGCGGACTTTCCGCGGTGAGTCATGCACGCAAGACTCACGACGGGCAGCCCGCCGTGGTTTCTTATGATTAACGCTTCTTACGGTTGGCTACGTGAATGGCACCGCCATTCACGGCCAGCGCTGCTTCATGCAGCGCTTCGGACAGGGTCGGATGGCTGAAGACCATCATGCCCAGGTCCTCGGCACTGGTGCCGAATTCCATTGCGATAGCGCCCTGCTGCACCAGTTCGGCAGCCGACGGGCCAATCACGTGAACACCCAGTACGCGGTCGGTCTTGGCATCGGCGATGACCTTGACGAAACCACCGGTGTCGTTGGCAGCCATCGCACGGCCGCTGGCCGCGAACGGGAAGGTGCCCACGTTAACCTCAACGCCTTCGGCCTTCAAGGCCTGCTCGGTCTTGCCGACCCAGGCGATTTCCGGGTGGGTGTAGATCACCGAAGGGATCAGGTCGTAGTTCATCTGGGCTTTGTGGCCCTTGATGCGCTCAACCACCATGATGCCTTCTTCGGAAGCCTTGTGCGCCAGCATCAGGCCACGCACCACGTCGCCGATGGCGAAGACGCCCGGCACGCTGGTGGCGCAGTAGTCGTCGACATAGATGTAGCCACGCTCATCGATGTTCACGCCGCTGTCGGAGGCCAGCAGGTCGGTGGTCACCGGGCGACGGCCGACCGCAACGATCAGCTTGTCGAAGGTGATCTTCTGCTCGCCTTCGGCATTGGTGTAGGTCACCTCGACTTCGTCGCCGTTCACTTTGGAACCGGTAACGCGGGCACCCAGCTTGATGTCCAGGCCTTGCTTGGTCAGGGTCTTCTGGGCTTCCTTGGACACAGCCGTGTCGGCAGCCATCAGGAAGGTGTCCAGAGCCTCCAGCACGGTGACTTCAGCACCCAGGCGGGCCCATACCGAACCCAGCTCCAGGCCGATCACACCGGCACCGATAACGCCCAGGCGCTTCGGTACGGCCTGGAATTCCAGGGCGCCGGTGGAGTCGACGATGACGTTCTGGTCAACCGGGGCTGGCGGAATGTCGATCGGGCGAGAGCCGGAGGCCAGGATCACGTTATCGGCTTCGACGATTTCAGTGGTGCCGTCGGCCTTGGTCACTTCGACCTTTTTGCCAGCCAGCAGCTTGCCGTGGCCCTGGATGGAGGTGACGCCGTTGGCCTTGAACAGGGTGGCGACGCCACCGGTCAGGTTCTTCACGATGCCAGCCTTGCGGCCAACCATCGCAGCCACGTCCATCTTCACTTCGCCAGTGGAGATACCGTGTACGTTGAAGCTCTCTTTGGCTTCCTTGTATTTCCAGGAGCTGTCCAGCAGCGCCTTGGAAGGAATGCACCCTACGTTCAGGCAGGTGCCGCCCAGGGCCAGCTTGCCCTCGGCATCGGTGTACTTCTCGATACAGGCAGTCTTCAGACCAAGCTGGGCGGCCTTGATCGCAGCCACGTAGCCGCCAGGACCTGCACCAATCACTACCACGTCGAATTTCTGGGTCATAAAAGATTCCTTGTTAGCTTCAAGCGGCACGCTGCAAGCCGCAAGACAGGCAGGCTTCGACTTGAAGCTTGCCGCTTGCAGCTTACAGCTGCGCGATTAGATGTCCAGCAGCAGGCGGGACGGATCTTCCAGCAGGTTCTTGATGGTCACCAGGAAGGTTACGGCTTCCTTGCCATCGATCAGGCGGTGGTCGTAGGACAGCGCCAGGTACATCATCGGGCGGATCACCACTTGGCCATTGATGGCCATGGGGCGCTGGATGATGTTGTGCATGCCCAGGATCGCAGCCTGCGGCGGGTTGACGATCGGGGTCGACATCATCGAGCCGAAGGTACCACCGTTGGTGATGGTGAAGGTGCCGCCGGTCATCTCTTCGATGGACAGCTTGCCGTCACGGGCCTTCTTGCCGAAGGTGGCGATGCCGTTTTCGATCTCTGCCAGGCTCATCGACTCGGCGTTGCGCAGTACCGGAACCACCAGGCCACGGTCGCTGGAAACCGCCACACCGACGTCGGCGTAACCGTGGTAGACGATATCGTTGCCGTCGATCGAGGCGTTCACGGCCGGGAAGCGTTTCAGCGCTTCGGTGGCCGCCTTGACGAAGAACGACATGAAGCCCAGGCGCACGCCGTTGTGGGTCTTCTCGAACAGGTCCTTGTACTTCGAACGCAGGGCCATGACTTCGGTCATGTCGACTTCGTTGAAGGTGGTCAGCATCGCCATGTTGGACTGGGCTTCGACCAGACGCTCGGCAATCTTGGCGCGCAGGCGGGTCATCGGCACGCGCTTCTCGGTGCGGTCGCCAGCAGCGGTCACCACCGGTGCCGGGGCGGCAGCAGGCTTGGCAGCCGGGGCTGCAGCCGGCGAGGCCTTCTTGTTGGCGACGGCAGCAACGACGTCTTCCTTGGTGACACGGCCGCCTTTGCCGGTACCGGCTACAGTGGCCAGGTCGATGCCGTTTTCTTCGGCCAGCTTGCGCGCAGCCGGGGCAGCAACCGGGTCGTCTTCACCGGCATCGGCAGCAACGGCGGCCGGTGCGGCGGCGGCCGGGGCAGCAGCAGGCGCTGCGGCAGCGGCGCCGCCTTCAACGATCGAACCCAGCACTTCGTCGGACAGGACGGTATCGCCCTCACCCTTGACGATGGCACCCAGCACGCCGTCGGCGGTTGCCAGCACTTCGAGCACGACCTTGTCGGTCTCGATGTCGACGATCAGTTCGTCACGCTTGACGGCCTCGCCCGGCTGCTTGTGCCAGGTGGCAACGGTGCCGTCGGCAACCGATTCCGGGAAGGTTGGGGCTTTGATCTCGATAGCCATTATCAGTGTTTCCTTAAATTCGGTTTCAAGTGCGCGAAGGCGTTAAACAGTGAAGGCGTCTTGCAGCAGTTTTTCCTGCTGTTCGGCGTGCTTCGAAGCGTAACCACAGGCAGGTGCGGCAGAGGCATCGCGACCCGCGTACTCCAGGGCCAGTGCCTTGTTATGGCGGCCGAGGATGCGACGCATATGGTGCTGGCTGCTGTACCAGGCGCCCTGGTTCATCGGTTCTTCCTGGCACCACACCGCATGCTTGAGGTTGGTGTAAGGCGCCAGGATCTCGACCAGGTCGTCTTCAGGGAACGGATACAGCTGCTCGATGCGCACGATCGCGATGTCTTCGCGGCCTTCGGCGCGGCGCTTTTCCAGCAGGTCGTAGTAGACCTTGCCGCTGCACAGCACCAGGCGCTCCACCTTCGCAGGCTCGAGGGTGTCGATTTCCGGGATGACGGTCTGGAACGAACCATCGGCCAGGTCTTCGAGAGTCGAGACGGCCAGCTTATGGCGCAGCAACGACTTGGGCGTCAGCACGATCAGCGGCTTGCGCAGCGGACGGATGACCTGACGACGCAGCAGGTGGTAGATCTGGGCCGGCGTGGTCGGTACGCAGACCTGAATGTTCTGCTCAGCGCACAGTTGCAGGTAACGCTCCAGGCGCGCCGAGGAGTGCTCAGGCCCCTGCCCTTCGTAGCCATGCGGCAGCAGCATGGTCAGACCGCACAGGCGGCCCCACTTGTGCTCGCCACTGGTGATGAACTGGTCGATCACCACTTGCGCACCGTTGGCGAAGTCGCCGAACTGGGCTTCCCAGATCACCAGCGCGTTCGGCGTGGTGGTGGAGTAGCCGTATTCGAACGCCAGTACCGCTTCCTCGGACAGGAACGAATCGTACAGCTCGAAACGTGGCTGGCCCGGGTACAGGTTCATCAGCGGGATGTAGGTGCCCGCATCCTTCTGGTTGTGCAGCACAGCATGCCGGTGCGAGAAGGTGCCGCGGCCGATGTCCTGGCCGGTCATGCGGATGGGGTGGCCTTCGAACTGCAGGGTGGCGTAGGCCATGGTCTCTGCATAACCCCAGTTGATCGGCAAGCCACCGGCCTGCATCTTCTGGCGGTCTTCGTAGATCTTGGCGACCTGGCGCTGCACCACGAAGCCTTCAGGCAGCTCCAGCAACTTGGCCGACAGCTCCTGCAGGGTCTTGAGGTCGAAGCGGGTGTCGTGGCGTGCGGTCCAGGCATGGCCCAGATAAGGGCGCCAGTCGACGAACAGCTCGCGGTTGGGCTCCTTGACCAGGCTCTTGACTACGTGCAGGCCGTTGTCCAGCGCACTGCGGTAGTCGTCGATTTTGGCCTGGGCGCGATCGGCATCGATACGGCCGGCCTGGATCAGCGCTTCGGCATACAGCTCACGGGTGGTGCGCTGCTTGCTGATCTGCTGGTACATCAGCGGCTGGGTGCCGTTCGGTTCGTCAGCCTCGTTGTGGCCGCGGCGACGGTAGCAGACCAGGTCGATGACCACGTCACGCTTGAACTGCATGCGGTAGTCGACCGCCAGCTGGGTCACGAACAGCACGGCTTCCGGGTCGTCGCCGTTGACGTGCAGGATTGGCGCCTGAATCATCTTGGCCACGTCGGTGGCGTACTCGGTGGAGCGCGCATCCAGCGGGTTGCTGATGGTGAAACCCACCTGGTTGTTGATCACGATGTGCACGGTGCCGCCGGTCTTGAAACCGCGGGTCTGCGACATCTGGAAGGTTTCCATCACCACGCCCTGGCCTGCAAATGCAGCGTCGCCGTGGATGGAGATGGGCAGCACCTTGTCACCCACGCTGTCGTTGCGACGGTCCTGACGGGCACGCACCGAGCCTTCGACAACCGGCGAGACGATTTCCAGGTGGGACGGGTTGAACGCCATGGCCAGGTGCACTTCGCCACCCGGGGTCATCACGTTCGAGGAGAAGCCCTGGTGATACTTCACGTCACCGGAGCCCAGCTCGTTCATCTTCTTGCCTTCGAACTCGTCGAACAGCTCGCGCGGGTTCTTGCCGAAGGTGTTGACCAGCACGTTCAGGCGGCCACGGTGGGCCATGCCGATGACCACTTCCTTGGTGCCGTAGGAACCGGAGCGCTGGATCATCTCGTCCAGCATCGGAATCAGGCTTTCGCCGCCTTCCAGGCCGAAACGCTTGGTGCCTGGGTACTTGGTGCCCAGGTATTTTTCCAGGCCCTCGCCAGCGGTCACACGCTCGAGCAGGTGGGACTGGATATCAGCGGAAAACTCGGGCCGGCCACGCACGCTTTCCAGACGCTGCTGGAACCAGCTGCGCTGCTCGGAATCGACGATGTGGGTGAACTCGGCGCCAATGGTGCGACAATATGTCTTCTGGAGCGCGTCGAGGATGTCGCGTAGGCTCGCCTCCTCTTTGCCGATGAACAGGTCGCCGGCACGGAAGGTCGTATCAAGATCGGCATTGGTCAAGCCGTAGTGATTGATCGACAGGTCTACAGGCGCTGGACGCTGCCACAACCCCAAGGGGTCAAGCTTGGCAGCCTGATGGCCGCGCATCCGATAGGCCTGGATCAGTCGCAGCACTTCAACCTGCTTCTTCTCGTGTTCACTGCTCACGCTCCCGGCAGACACCGGCTGGGCGCGGCGCTGGTTCTTCGCCAGCAATACGAAATGGTCGCGGATCGTCGAGTGCGAGACATCGGTAGCGGTGCTGCCGTCGGCGGGCAACTTCTGGAAGTAGGTGCGCCACTCTTCTGGCACAGCGTTAGGGTCGTGCAGGTAGAGTTCGTAGAGCTCTTCCACATATGCAGCGTTACCACCTGAAAGGTGGGCGCTTTCCCACATGCGCTGCATCACGCTTTCTTGCATGCTTGGTCACCCTCGGTTAGGGGACTGATCGGCGAGAGCCATAGCAAACCTGGAAAAGTCCGAAAACAGCGACTGAACCACGCCACCTGGATCCTGCTGATTTTCCGGGTACCAGCCCGGAAAGCCCCTGCTGGTCTCATCTTCATAGGTAATGAACAAGGGCTTTGTGAGCCCCGGTTCGGGTTTTACCTCAGTGCGGGCTCAGCGCCCGCACCTCGGCATACTGCAGGTACAACGTGTATATCAGGTGCCGCTTTGCAGCAGCATGTTACGTACGTGACCGATTGCCTTGGTAGGGTTCAGACCCTTCGGGCAAACGTTTACGCAGTTCATGATCCCGCGGCAGCGGAATACGCTGAACGGGTCATCCAGGGACGCCAGGCGCTCCTGGGTCTTGGTATCACGGCTGTCGGCCAGGAAGCGGTACGCCTGCAACAGCGCAGCTGGGCCCAGGAACTTGTCCGGGTTCCACCAGAACGACGGGCAGGACGTGGAGCAGCAGGCGCACAGGATGCACTCGTACAGGCCGTCGAGCTTCTCGCGCTGTTCTGGCGACTGCAGGCGCTCGATGGCCGGGGCCGGCGTGTCGTTCTGCAGGAACGGCTTCACCTTCTCGTACTGCTTGTAGAAGATGCTCATGTCGACGACCAGGTCACGAATGACCGGCAGGCCCGGCAGCGGGCGCAGCACCAGCTTGTTGCCCTTGACCACGCCCGACAGCGGGGTGATGCAGGCCAGGCCGTTCTTGCCGTTCATGTTCATGCCGTCGGAACCGCACACGCCTTCACGGCAGGAGCGACGGTACGAGAAGCCCTCGTCCTTTTCCTTGATCAGCGCCAGCACGTCCAGAACCATGAGGTCCTTGCCGCCGGTGTCGACGTCGAACGACTCCATCTTGGGGGCCGTGTCGGTGTCGGGGTTGTAACGATAAACTTCGACTTTCAACATAGCAGCCACCCTTAGTAAGTCCGGATTTTTGGTTCGAAGGCCGGTACGGTCTTCGGCGCAAAGTTGACGCCACGCTTGGCAACGCGCTTCACACCCGGGTAGTACAGGGTGTGGCACAGCCAGTTTTCGTCGTCACGGTCTTCGAAGTCTTCACGGGCGTGAGCGCCGCGGGACTCTTTACGGGCTTCGGCCGCGATGGCAGTAGCTTCGGCAACTTCCAGCAGGTTCTGCAGCTCCAGCGCTTCGATACGCGCGGTGTTGAAGGCCTGGGACTTGTCGTTGATCTTGACGTTGGCGATCCGCTCGCGCAGGCCGGCCAGCTGCTCGATACCCTTGAGCATGTATTCGCCAGTACGGAACACACCGAAGTAGTTCTGCATGCAGCTCTGCAGCTCGCGCTTGAGGCTGGCAACGTCTTCGCCAGTGGAGCGCTCGTTGAGCTTGTTCAGGCGGCTCAGGGCAACATCGATATCGGTGTCGCTGGCGTCGAGGTGCTCGATGCCGTCGCTCAGTGCCTTCTCCAGGTGCAGGCCGGCCGCACGGCCGAACACCACCAGGTCGAGCAGCGAGTTGCCGCCCAGGCGGTTGGCACCGTGAACCGACACGCACGCCACTTCACCTACGGCGAACAGGCCAGGAATGATGTGATCCTTGCCTTCGTCGTCCATGGTGATGGCCTGGCCATGAATATTGGTGGCAACGCCGCCCATCATGTAGTGGCAGGTTGGAACGACCGGAACCGGCGCGACCACAGGGTCGACGTGGGCGAAGGTCTTGGACAGCTCGCAGATGCCTGGCAGGCGGCTGTGCAGCACTTCCTCGCCCAGGTGGTCCAGCTTCAGCAGCACGTGGTCCTTGTTCGGGCCCACGCCGTTGCCGGCGATGATCTCTTTGACCATGGAACGGGCGACCACGTCACGGCCGGCCAGGTCTTTGGCGTTCGGCGCGTAACGCTCCATGAAGCGTTCGCCGTGGGCGTTGATCAGGTAGCCACCCTCACCGCGGCAACCCTCGGTGACCAGTACACCGGCGCCGGCGATGCCGGTTGGGTGGAACTGCCACATCTCGATGTCCTGCACGGGTACACCGGCACGCAGGGCCATGCCGATACCGTCGCCGGTATTGATCAGGGCGTTGGTGGTGGAGGCGTAGATACGGCCTGCACCGCCGGTGGCCAGTACGGTGGCCTTGGACTTGATGTACAGGGTTTCGCCGGTTTCGATGCAGATCGCGATCACACCAACGAAGGCGCCTTCCTGGTTTTTTACCAGGTCAACGGCGTAGTACTCGTTGAGGAAGGTGGTGCCGGCTTTCAGGTTGCCCTGGTACAGGGTGTGCAGCAGCGCGTGACCGGTACGGTCGGAAGCGGCGCAGGTACGGGCGGCCTGGCCACCCTTACCGAAGTCCTTGGACTGGCCACCGAACGGACGCTGGTAGATACGGCCGGTTTCGGTACGCGAGAACGGCAGGCCCATGTGATCCAGCTCGAAGACCGCGGCCGGGCCTTCCTGACACATGTATTCGATAGCGTCCTGGTCACCGATGTAGTCGGAACCCTTGACGGTATCGTACATGTGCCAGCGCCAGTCGTCGTTCGGGTCGGCCGAAGCGATGGCGCAGGTGATGCCGCCCTGGGCGGATACGGTGTGCGAACGGGTCGGGAACACCTTGGTGACCACGGCAGTCTTGTGACCGCCCTGTGCCAGTTGCAGCGCTGCGCGCATGCCGGCGCCGCCGCCACCGATGATGATGGCGTCGAAGGAAATGGTTGGAATGCTAGCCATGGATCAGATACCCCAGAGAATCTGCACACCCCAGACGAAGTAAGCGAACATCGCAACGCCGCATACCGCCTGGAACAGGAAACGAATCGCAGTTGCCGACTTGCCGAACGACATAGGCGTCAGGTAGTCGGTGGCAATGGTCCACATGCCGACCCAGGCGTGAGCGCCGAGGGCAACGAGGGCCAGCAGACTGAAGATCCGCATCGCGTTGTTGGAGAACAGACCATGCCACTGGGCGTAGTCGATACCGGGGTGAGCGACCACGTAGCCGATCAGGAAGATGAAGTAAGCCGCGAGAACGACCGCAGAAACGCGCTGCGCCATCCAGTCGTAGAGGCCCGAACGCGACAGGTTCGTGACGTTGGTTACCATACCCAAACTCCCACCAGTACGATCACCACCACGGAGATGACAATCACGATTTTCGAGCCCAGTTTGCCGCCTTCCAGCGTCTCACCGATGCCCATGTCCATGATCAGGTGGCGCACACCGGCCACCAGGTGATACAGCAGGGCGGACAGCAGGGCCCAGGTCACGAACTTGGCCAGCGGGCTGGTCAGACACGCCTTCACCTCGCCGAAGCCTTCCTCGGAACCCAGCGACTTGCCCAGTGCATACAGCATGATGGCAAGGCCGAGGAACAGGATGACGCCGGAGATACGGTGCAGAATGGACGTGTACGCAGTGACGGGGAGCTTGATGGTCCTTAGGTCTAGGTTTACAGGTCGTTGGCTTTTCACGGCTTTTTTCACACTGAAGAGCCCCTAGCGAATCAGGGCAAAGTTGTTGGTAAGTGTACTGGTCAGGTACCCACCACCCAGGGAACGGCGACCCCCAGCAGTTCGGGCTTGCAAGCCCCTGGCGGTCGGGTGCCGAGTATAGACAGTTAGGCTGCTCATGACAACGTGACGGGGTAGCCCGAATAGCGCATTGCCTTTGCCGCGCAAAAGGCGTAAATGGGCCGAAAATTCCCGAAAAATCAGGCTCCAGCCCTTGATTCAACAAGCCTTTAGGCAAATTGACATCTGAATTTATCCCTCTATAGTGGTGCGGGCCCTGCGTGGGGGGTCTGTCTGATGATTTCAAGCATTAATAGGAGGCCACATGGCTGACAAAAAAGCGCAGTTGGTCATCGAGGGCGCAGCCCCCGTCGAGCTGCCCATTTTAACCGGCACCGTTGGTCCTGATGTAATCGACGTCCGCGGGTTGGGGGCCACAGGTCACTTCACCTTCGACCCTGGTTTCATGGCGACCGCATCGTGCGAGTCGAAGATCACCTACATTGATGGCGACAAGGGCGTACTGCTGCACCGCGGCTACCCCATCGAGCAACTCGCCGAACAGTCCGACTACCTCGAAACTTGCTACCTGCTGCTCAATGGCGAACTGCCAAACGCCGAGCAGAAGGCCAAGTTCGTCAGCAACGTCAAGAACCACACCATGGTTCACGAACAGCTGAAAACCTTCTTCAACGGCTTCCGTCGCGACGCTCACCCGATGGCGGTGATGTGCGGCGTGGTCGGCGCCCTCTCGGCCTTCTACCACGACTCCCTGGACATCAATAACCCGCAACACCGCGAAATCTCTGCGGTGCGCCTGGTCGCCAAGATGCCGACCCTGGCCGCGATGGTTTACAAGTACTCCATGGGCCAGCCGATGATGTACCCGCGCAACGACCTGTCGTACGCGGAAAACTTCCTGCACATGATGTTCAACACCCCGTGCGAGATCAAACCGATCAGCCCGGTGCTGGCCAAGGCGATGGACCGGATCTTCATCCTCCACGCCGACCACGAACAAAACGCTTCCACCTCCACCGTGCGCCTGGCGGGCTCTTCGGGTGCCAACCCGTTCGCCTGTATCGCGGCCGGCATCGCCGCGCTGTGGGGCCCTGCCCACGGCGGCGCCAACGAAGCCGTGCTGACCATGCTCGATGAAATTGGCGATGTCTCGAACATCGACACCTTCATTGCCAAGGCCAAGGACAAGAACGACCCGTTCAAGCTGATGGGCTTCGGTCACCGCGTTTACAAGAACCGCGACCCGCGCGCCACCGTGATGAAGCAGACCTGCGACGAAGTGCTGCGCGAGCTGGGCATCAAGAATGACCCGCAGCTGGAACTGGCCATGCGCCTGGAAGAGATCGCACTCACCGATCCGTACTTTATCGAACGCTCGCTGTACCCGAACGTCGACTTCTACTCGGGCATCATCCTGAAGGCGATCGGCATTCCGACCAGCATGTTCACCGTGATCTTCGCCCTGGCGCGCACCGTAGGCTGGATCTCGCACTGGAAAGAGATGCTCTCCAGCCCGTACAAGATCGGCCGCCCACGCCAGCTGTACACCGGCGAACCTAAACGCGACATCGTTGCATTGCAGGACCGCAAGTAAGCCCTAGAGGCTGAAACCAAAAGGGCTGCCCATGGGCAGCCCTTTTTATTACACCGCCTCAACCTGGTGCCCGAAACACATCGCACCCGGCCGGATTTGGCGGTCAGTTTTTCTCAGCGCGTTCCCGCAGGGCCTTCAGGGTATTGAACGGTGCATCCACCACGAACTTGTTGGCCAACCACGACGGCACGCTGCCCCCTGGCTCGGTGTGCACCTGGTACGTCACCTCGGTGCTGTTGCCTTGAGGCACCAGCTTCCAGAAGCCCTCGACCTGAGCCACCCGCACGAAGCCTTTTTCTTCCGGCACATAGGTCGGCTCCTCCTTGAGGTTGCGCAACAGGCTGCCATCGGCCTGTTTGACCGTGGTCACCTGCAGCACCGAATCCCGTGGCGTCACCGGCCAGGGCGTATTGAACTGGGTGTAGGTCCAGGTCTTGTCACCCTCGTGCTTGAGCACCTTTTGCGCCTTGCATTCATGAATCCATGCGCAGGCCCCCGCCACGTCTTCCTGCAGCGCCTGCACCTTGGCCAGAGGCGCCTTGATGACGGTGACACCCCGGTAGGCCTTGTACTTGGAGCCAGGCACTTCACTCAGGGACACCTTGATCCCGTCCTCATCCTTGGCCACCTGCCAATTCTCGGCCCAGGCAACAGGCGACAGCAGGGCACTGACACCACACAGCAATGCAATACGCTTCAACGATCTCATCATGTTTATCCTTGTTGTCGAGGATCCAGCCTGTCACGCCGCCGTCATGCGCTCCCACCAGCCGAGAATTCTGATCGCCTCTTCACTGTCACGGCCACACACCTCAGGGTCAGCCTTGAAACCGCCGCACACCGATGGCCGCTCAGGCTTGCCGAACAAGTCGCAGAGGTTTGCAGCCGTCAGGTGCAGGCAACGCTGGCCAGCGGGCTTGCCGTCAGGCATGCGCGGCATGGCGGAGGTGATGGAGGGCGCGATGCAGCAGGCACCGCAGCCCTCGCGACAGGTCATGGCTTGCAACACAATCAGAACTCCAGGGAACACAACGGGGCGATCACCCCTGAATACTAGCGGCTCAAACGCACGTTTGAAATTGCTGGCTTGATGAAATCTGCAGTGACCGGGCAGTCAGCAGGGCTTACTGGCGGTACTGGAAGTCGATGGCCGCACCTTCCACATCCCGACGGCTGTCGTTGCGCAGCTGCAACTGCATCTCGTTGCTGATCAAGCGGCCATTGAGCTGGAACGGGCTGTCGGCTTCGGGCTTTTCAGCGAACATCGGCGGTAGCAAAGGCTTGCGCTTCTTGATCGGCGACGGGTTGGTGCCCACGTTGGGCGTCAGGTTCTCCACCATCTCGGCAGGCAGGCTCAGGTCGAGGTTGGCCTTGGGCAGCGGCTTGGCCACGGCCTTGGCCTGCCTGGCCTTCTTACTGGCGGGCTTGCGCACAGCCTGTTTTTTCACCGCCTTGGACGGCGCCTGGGCCTTGCCAGCCTGCGCCTGGGCAGCCGGCTGGGCAGCCAGCACCACGCCAGCAGGCCAGCACAACGGCGCAAGGCAGACAACCAGGAAAAAACGGCGCAATGCAATCATGGCAAATGGACAGACCGACATGGTAAATGCGTATGCTCCCTGTTCCGCAGCCGCCTGACAAGCCTTACAAAAGTGTGGTTGCCGGCTCCCTGCACAATTGTTGTGCCAGCAGGCCCAGTGTGATGACTGCCCGCTCGGCTTCCTTGTTCCATGGGATGCCGCAGTTTAGCCGAATGCAGTGATTGAACTGCTCGGTATTACTGAAGATGAGCCCCGGTGCAATGCTGATCCCCTGCTCCAGCGCGCGTACGTGCAAGTCCTGGGTGTTTACCCGCCCAGGCAGGCTTACCCACAAAATGAAGCCACCGGTGGGCCGCGTCATCTGGGTGCCTTCAGGGAAATGCTGCTGCACCGCCAGCTGATAGGCACTGAGGTTCTTGCGGTACTCCTGACGAATGAACCGCAGGTGCCGGTCGTAACCACCGTTCTCCAGGTAGGCGGCCACAGCCATCTGCGTGACGCTGCAGGCCGAGTGCGTGGTAAAGGTCTGCAGCCGCTGGATTTCGTCCTGGTAACGCCCGGCAATCATCCAGCCAACGCGCACGCCGGGTGACAAGGTCTTGGAGAAGCTGGAGCAGTAGATCACCCGGTCAAGCCGATCATAGGCTTTGAGCGCCTTGGCCTTGCCCTGATCGAACATCAGCTCGCCATAGATATCGTCTTCGATGATCTGGATATCGAAATCCGACGCCAGGCGCAGCAACTGCTTTTGTCGCTCCTCCGGTACGGTGCCACCCAGTGGGTTACTCAGCCGCGCAGTGAGCACCAGCGCCTTGATCGACCACTGGTTCGCGGCAAGCTGCAAGGCCTCCAGGCTGATGCCGGTAGACGGATCACTGGGTATTTCGATCACTTTCAGGCCCAGCAGGTCAGCCAGTTGCAGCAAACCGTAGTACGTGGGCGATTCGGCGGCAATCAGGTCACCTGGCCGCGTCAGCACACGCAGGGACATTTGCAGGGCGTCTACACAACCGTGCGTAACGATGACCTCACGCGGGTCGACCAGCACGCCCGCATCGCGCATGCGAATGGCAATTTGCCGGCGCAACGGCTCGAAACCTGGGCTAAACATGTAGCTGAACGCACGCGGGCTGTGGAAGCGGGTGACCTTGGCAATCTGCTGGTGCAAAGCCCGCACCGGCAGGTAATCGACATGGGGCACGGCAGCACCGAACGGGAACACGCCATCACGACGTGCCTCGGCCAGCACCTGCTGGATGATACTGGCGCGGGTGACCAACCCTGGGCGCTCCACCCGGGCAATGTCCGGGGTCTGGGCAGTCAGGGCCGGGGTCTGGTGCACATAGTAGCCAGACTGCGGCCGCGCACGGATCAAGCCCTGGTCTTCGAGGTTGGCGTAGGCCTGCAGCACCGTGGCATGGCTGACATTCAACTGGGCGCTCATCTTGCGCACCGAAGGCACACGCTCGCCCGGCTGGTACACACCACGGCGGATGTCTTCGGCCAGTTGCTGGGCGATACGCTGGTACAGCAGCAGGTTGGTCATGGCAACACGCTCATTGTTCTTGTACGGCTGACGGTAGAGGATACCGTAACAGTTGCAAAGTGTACGGGGACAGAATGCAACTTAATCGACAATACAGCTTGTTGGCGCTGGCGGCCTAGGTTGAGATTGGATGAGGGCTGCCACCCTTCGCCATGACCGGGAGGGCTGCACTGCAGCCCCTTACCAACGAAATCAGCGCGCAGGCGCCAGCTTGCCCTTGTCGTCAGAAAACACGATCTCCACACGGCGGTTCTGCGCCCTGCCCCGCTCCGACGCGTTCACCTCTACGGGGTACTGGTCGCCGTAGCCTTCAACCAGCAGGCGCTTTTCATCAATACCAAGGTCGGCCAGCATATCTGCCACGGCCTGGGCGCGGTCGCGGGAGAGCTTGAGGTTTTCTTCGGGCGTACCCGTGCTGTCGGTGTAGCCCTCGATGCGCACGACTCGACGCGGGTTGAGCTGGAGGAACTGCACCAGCTTGAGCACCGTGCGGCTGGCGGAATTGCGCAGGTCGGCACTGCCCGTGTCGAACAGCACATCGCCCAGCGTCAACACCAAGCCACGGTCACCCTGCTCCGAGGCCAGTGCGGCGATCTGCGACTCCACCCATTGGCCCTGCTGCTGCACACTGGCCAACTTGGCCTCGCGCAATGCCAACTGCAGACGCTGGCGCTCCAGGTCAAGCTTCGCCAGGCGCTCCTGGTTCAACGCCAGTTTGGTGTGCTCGCGGGCGATCTGGCTGTAGCGCTGGCTCAGGTAAGCGTAATGGCGCACGTCCGAGCCACTGCCGATGTACGTAGACAAGCGCTCGGCGCGGGCCAGCGACTCACCCGCACGGATCACATCACGCGGGGCGCTGCGCAGCACATCAGAATCGTCCTTGACCTGCTGGAACGCCACGGTCGCCTCGTCCAGCGCAGAAGCACTGCGCTGGCTGGCGCACCCGGTAAGCCCTGCAGCCAGCATCAGCAGCGCCAACGTGGCCAATGGCTTGCGAGCGATCATGGCTGCACCTCCAGCTGTTTGCGCAAGCGCTTCACCCGGGTCTGCAACAACTGCAGCTGTTCATCGCTCTTGACGTTGAGCACCTGTGCTTCGGCCAGCCTGGCATCCAGCTCGGCTTGCTCGGCGCGCATTCGCGCGTCACGGAAGTCCTGGGTGAGCATGTTGGTGCGGGCTCGGCCCAGCTTGTCTTCAGCCAGCTTCAGGGGTTCGACCTGGTCAGTAGCGCCCACGGCCTTGGCCTGTTCCAGCGCCTTTTCGGAAAGGCGCATCTGTTCTTCAGGGGCCGGATCATTGGCGCAGCCAGCCAGGCCCAACACGGCCATGGCAAGGATGAATGCTTGGGTTCTCACGCGATCTTCCTAGTGTTTGGGGGCGTCCGCAGGCACCTGCAATTGCGCTTTCCAGCGCTCGAGGTTGGCCTGCAGCACAGCGTCGGACTTACCGGAGATCGGCAATTCTGTCAGTTTTTTCGCCAATTGCCCACGTAACCAACTGTCATTGCAGGCAGAATTGTGCGAAAGCGCCAGGTACAGGCCAGGCCTGTCCACCGGCAGGCCCCGTGCAATCAGGTGGTTGCTCATGCCGAGCCCCTGGGCCATGGCCATGCCGGAGTAACGACCGGCTAGCACATAGTCGACCTGGCCAAGTACCAGCTTCTGGAAAGCCTGGGTGAGGTTCTGAGCGGGCACCAGCCGCAACTGGGCCTTGGCGAATGCATTGAAAGCAGGTGTGAGGCGGGCCCGCTCCGACAAACTGCCCTGGTACTTGGCCAGGTCAGCGGGGCCGTCGAAGGTGAGCTCGGCGTCATGGCGCGTCCACACCAGGTACTCGTTGAGCTGCAGTGGTGGGTGAATGTAGTCCAGCGCCGTCAGTTGCTCCACTTGCATGGGCGCGTCAAGCAGCAGGTCCATGCGCCCGCTGCGCACCTCTTCCAAGGCCTGATCGCGACGGCCCGCACTCAGCACTTCCACCTTCACCCCCAGCTCACCGGCCACCTGGCGCAGCAGGTCGACGTTGGTGCCGATCAGGTGCCGGGGGTCTTTCGGGTCCTGCCACGAATAAGGCGGCACATCAGGGCTGCCGGTCGCCACCAGGCGCTCGCACTTGCCAGCCGCCATGGCCAGCGGCGTTATCAGTGCCGCCATGCAGGCCAGCCACCTGCCCTTCCACCGCCGTATCATCCGTTACTCCTCAACCCATAAAAAAACCCGGCCCCTCAACGGGGCCGGGTTCTTTATAAGTGAAGCCAGCGGATCAGACCAGCTTTTCCAGCTCCGGCACGGCTTCGAACAGGTCCGCGACCAGGCCGTAATCGGCCACCTGGAAGATGGGCGCCTCTTCGTCCTTGTTGATCGCAACGATCACCTTGGAGTCCTTCATACCGGCCAAGTGCTGGATAGCACCCGAAATACCGACGGCGATGTACAGCTGCGGCGCGACGATCTTGCCGGTCTGGCCGACCTGCATGTCGTTAGGCACAAAGCCCGCATCGACCGCGGCGCGCGAGGCACCCACGGCAGCGCCCAGCTTGTCGGCAAGGCTGTACAGGTGGCTGAAGTTGTCACCGTTACCCATGCCACGGCCGCCAGAGACGACGATCTTGGCTGCAGTCAGCTCAGGGCGGTCGGACTTGGCCAGTTCTTCACCGACGAAGGTGGAGATACCAGCGTTGTGCGCAGCGCCAACAGCTTCAACAGCAGCGGAGCCACCTTCGGCAGCCACGGCGTCAAAGCCGGTGGTACGCACGGTGATGACCTTGATTGCGGCACTCGACTGTACGGTGGCAATGGCGTTACCGGCGTAGATAGGGCGCTTGAAGGTGTCGGCGGATTCGACCGAGATGATCTCGGAGATCTGGTCGACGTCCAGCAGCGCGGCAACGCGTGGCAGGATGTTCTTGCCGTTGGTGGTGGCAGGTGCCAGCACGTGGCTGTAGCCCTTGGCCAGGTCGACGATCAGCGGCGCGACGTTTTCCGGCAGGACGTGGGCGTAGGCTGCGTTATCAGCAACCAGAACCTTGGCAACGCCAGCGATCTTGGCAGCGGACTCGGCAACGCCGCCGACGTTCTGGCCTGCGACCAGCACATGCACATCACCACCAATCTTGGCGGCTGCAGCGACAGTGTTCAGGGTGGACGGGGCTACGGCACCGTTTTCGTATTCAGCGACAACCAGGATAGTCATTTAGATTACCTTCGCTTCGTTCTTCAGCTTCTCGACCAGTTCGGCCACCGATTTGACCTTTATGCCGGCGCTGCGGGCAGCCGGGGCTTCAACCTTCAGGGTCTTGTTGGTGGAGGCGAGGGAAACGCCCAGGGCGTCGGGCGTGACGGTTTCCAGCGGCTTTTTCTTGGCCTTCATGATGTTGGGCAGCGACGCATAGCGCGGCTCGTTCAGGCGCAGGTCGGTGGTGACGATGGCTGGCAGGTTCAGCGATACGGTCTGCAGGCCGCCATCGATTTCACGGGTGACGTTCAGCTTGTCGCCCGCCACTTCCACTTTGGAAGCGAAGGTGCCCTGGGCGTAGCCGGTGAGCGCCGCCAGCATCTGGCCAGTCTGGTTGTTGTCGCTGTCGATGGCCTGCTTGCCAAGGATAACCAGCTGTGGCTGCTCCTTGTCGACAACGGCCTTGAGCGCCTTGGCCACAGCCAGGGAGTTCAGCTCGTCAGCAGCTTCCACCAGGATGGCGCGGTCGGCACCCAGTGCCAGGGCAGTACGCAGCTGTTCCTGGGCAGTGGTCGGGCCGACGGAGACGACGACGATCTCGGTCGCAACGCCCTTTTCCTTCAGGCGGACGGCTTCTTCCACGGCAATTTCGCAGAAGGGGTTCATGGACATCTTGACGTTGGCGAGGTCGACGCCGGAGTTGTCCGCCTTGACGCGAACCTTGACGTTGTAGTCGACCACTCGTTTGACAGCTACAAGAACCTTCATGGATTCCTCGTTACTCTCCGGTGAATAGATAGTCGCCTGGGGCTGAGCCCGGCGATGCGCGTGGGTACAAGGGCACCTCTAAAAACGTACCTGGGGGCAGCTTCTTCAGCGTGACCAAACAGTCGTATGCGGACCGCTGCGGCAAATACGCGCGGGTCATTTTCTGTCGTGGTGTGTAAACTGCACTACAAACCGCGCCAAAGCCTGAAAACCCTGCTCCACACCTGGTTTTTAGAGGTGTACCTGCGCCCGGCTGCAAGCCTACGGCGAACGTAAAACCGCTCGTATCTTGACCGTAACACCTAATCCGGTCAATACGGCAAACCGGTCACCTTCCAGCCGCTTACCTGTGATTTTACTGGCCTGCGGCAAATTCAAACAAACGTTTGTATTGGATCCGCCAAGTGGTGTAGATATAATGCGCGACCAAGACAAAACGGTGTAGTCCGCCATTTGCCCGGCTACCGCTGCGCGGTTGCCACCACTACAGCAAATGCCCTGTGCACCCATAAGACCAAGCAACACACCCGCCTTGATGAGTAGGAGAGAACCAGTGGAACGCGAATACATGGAATTCGACGTGGTCATCGTCGGCGCTGGCCCGGCAGGCCTGTCCGCCGCCTGCCGCCTGAAGCAGAAGGCCGCCGAAGCCGGTAGCGAAATCAGCGTCTGCGTGGTGGAAAAAGGCTCCGAGGTCGGTGCCCATATTCTCTCCGGTGCCGTGTTCGAACCCCGCGCCCTGAACGAGCTGTTCCCGGACTGGAAAGCCATGGGCGCGCCGCTCAATACCGAAGTCAAGCGCGACGACATCTATGTGCTCAAGGATGCGGGCAGCTCGACCAAGGTGCCAGACCTGTTCGTGCCCAAGACCATGCACAACCATGGCAACTACATCATCTCCCTGGGCAACCTGTGCCGCTGGCTGGCCCAGCAGGCGGAGAACCTGGGTGTGGAGATCTACCCGGGGTTTGCCGCCCAGGAGGCGCTGTTCGACGAAAACGGTGTGGTGCGCGGCATCGTCACCGGCGACCTGGGCGTTGACCGTGAAGGCCAGCCCAAGGACGGCCTGTACACCCCTGGCATGGAACTGCGCGCCAAGTACACGCTGTTCGCCGAGGGCTGCCGCGGCCATATCGGCAAGCAACTGATCAAGCGCTTCGACCTGGACAACGCGTCGGACGTGCAGCATTACGGCATCGGCCTGAAAGAGCTGTGGGAAATCGACCCCGCCAAGCATGAGCAGGGCCTGGTGGTACACACCGCCGGCTGGCCGCTGGATGTAATGGCCAAGGACAACACCGGTGGCTCGTTCCTCTATCACCTGGAAAACAACCAGGTGGTGGTCGGGCTCATCGTTGACCTGTCCTACGCCAACCCGTACCTGTCGCCGTTCGACGAATTCCAGCGCCTCAAGCATCACCCGGTCATCAGCCAGTACCTTGAAGGCGGCAAGCGCATCAGCTACGGCGCCCGCGCCCTGGCCAAGGGTGGCCTCAACTCGCTGCCGAAAATGGTGTTCAACGGCGGCGCCTTGATCGGTTGCGACCTGGGCACCATGAACGTGGCCAAGATCAAGGGCAGCCACACCGCGATGAAGTCCGGCATGCTTGCCGCCGAAGCGGTGGCCGACGCCTTGCTGGCCGGCAGCGAGGGTGGCGATCAACTCAATGGTTACGTCAGCGCCTTCAAGGCCAGCTGGCTATACGAAGAACTGTTCGCCAGCCGCAACTTCGGCCCTGCCATGCACAAGTTCGGCCCCCTGCTGGGCGCTGCCTTCAACTACGTCGACCAGAACTGGTTCGCCGGCAAGCTGCCGTTCACCCTGCGTGATACCAAGCCGGACTACGCCTGCCTGAAGCTTGCAGCCGATTCGCAAAAAATCGAGTACCCGAAACCCGATGGCAAGCTGAGCTTCGACAAGCTCAGCTCGGTGTTCCTGTCCAGCACCAACCACGAAGAGGAGCAACCCTGCCACCTGAAGCTGACCGACCCGAGTGTACCGATCGCCAGCAACCTGCCGTTGTACGATGAGCCTGCCCAGCGCTACTGCCCGGCCGGCGTGTACGAGGTGGTCACCCAGGAAGACGGCAGCAAGCGCTTCCAGATCAACGCGCAAAACTGCGTGCACTGCAAAACCTGCGACATCAAGGACCCGGCCCAGAACATCACCTGGGTCACCCCTGAGGGTGCAGGCGGCCCCAACTACCCCAACATGTAACGTTCTTGGGGTGAAAAAAACCGGCTCTTGGGAGCCGGTTTTTTATGTGCACAGGTGAGCGTTCAGCGCCTGCCTGGTCGAGCGCCACACAAGACGGGCTTGGGCTCTGCCGCGAACGCCAGCGGCTCACGCGCCCCAAAATACAACGCCGTCAGCAGCCCCACCGCCCCCATTACAGCGCAGAACCCCACACACACCCATGGGCTCCATGGCATCAGCGCGATCAAGGCCAGCGGCGTGGTACTGGCCCATAACGCATAGGCCACGTTGTAGGTAAACGAAATACCCGACACGCGTATCTCGGCCGGGAACAACCCCACCATCACCGACGGCACCACCCCCACAACCCCGCAACCAAGGCCCGCCAGCCCATAGGCCAGCCAGGTCACGCCCCACTGCCCCACCAGGCTGGCGTACAAAGCGCTGATGCCCAACGGCAGCACCAGGCTGTAGACCATCAAGGCACGCCAGGCCCCCACCCGGTCGACCAGCAGGCCGGCCAGCACGCACCCCACATTGAGGAAGACGATACCCACGCTGCTCAGGGCAAAGGTGTGCCCGGCCGTCATGCCGAACCGCTGCTGCATCACTGTCGGCGTAATCACCACCAGTACCACCACTGCGGACGTCAGCACGCAGGTCAACAGCGCCGCGGGGATCAACGCCTGCCGGTGCTCACCCAGTACCCGCCGCAGCGGGAAGCTCACCGGCTGCGCCTGGCGCGCCCGCAGGGCCAAGAACACCGGTGTCTCGCTCAGCCAGCGGCGCAGCCACACGCCGACCACGCCAAACACACCGCCCAGCAGGAACGGGTAGCGCCAGGCGTAGGCAAGAATCTCTTCAGCTGTGAACACCTGCGCCAGCAGCGTTGCAGTCAGCGCCCCCAGCAAGTAGCCGAAGGTCAGCCCCGCCTGCAGGAAGCCCAGGGCATAACCGCGCCGGCCCGCGGGCGCATGTTCGGCAACGAACGTCCACGCACTGGGCACTTCGCCGCCCACCGCCGCCCCTTGCAGAATGCGCAGGGCCAGCAGCAGCAGTGGCGCCGCATAGCCGATATCGGCATAGGTAGGCATCACGCCAATCAGCAGGCACGGCAGGGCCATCATCAGAATGCTCAGGCTGAACACTTTCTTGCGCCCCAGGTGATCAGCAAAATGCGCCATCAGAATGCCGCCCAGCGGCCGCGCCAGGTAACCCGTGACAAAAATGCCGAAGCTTTGCAGCAGGCGCAGCCACTCGGGCATTTCAGGGGGAAAGAACAGCTGGCTGAGGGTCAGGGCGAAGAACACGAAGATGATGAAATCGTAGATTTCCAACGCGCCGCCCAACGCAGCCAGGCCAAGGGTCCGGTGGTCGCCGCGGGTAAACCGGGGTGGGCGAGCGGTATCAAGGGCAGTCATGGCAGGTTTCGCAACAGGATGAAGGGCTGGAGGATAACAAATAGCGGCCTCGTTGCCCTGCCCTTGCCGGCTTCAGCGATGGAACACCGTCTGCGCAAAATTGCCCAGGGGCCTGCCCACCGGCACCGGCACGCCACCCGGCAACCTGAGTGTGCCCACCACCTGCGGCGCGTCGATGATCGACATGAATGACAACAGCGCGTCGTTGTCCGGCACCTGCGGCAGGCTCAGGTTGATGGCCTGGCGTTCGGCCTGGGGCACAGCCGGCACTTTCACCTGGGTGGAGTGGTAGAGCAAGGCGTGCTGGATCTGCGTGCTCACCCGGCAGAACCGCGCCAGGTCCACACCGGCGTGGCTGGCCAGTTCGATGTTGCCCAACAGCAGGTGGAACGGCTGCAAGGCGCACTGCACCAGGCGCTGCAGCTCTTCAAAATGCTCGACTGGGGCAATGCGGTAATAGCCCATGCCGTTGAGCAAGCGTTCCAGTTGCAGGCGCTGGTACGGGTGGGCGTCGGCGATGAGGATGCGCAGGGACTTGTTTGCCATGATCGGGCCTGGGGCAAGGGGGTAATGGTTGCATTCCAGGCCTACTGCGCCAATCACGGCTACTGCGAGGGCCATACCTAACAGCGGTCTTCTTTGATAGAAGCCGGGAAAGCTGCATAAATCAAGTGATTGGCTGTTGGAATTTACATTTGCCTCTAACCCGGCGTTCAGCAATCCCACTGGCGCATGCGCACCCGGCAGTGCTTCATGGCGTTGACAATGTGCTTTTCCACCAGGCTGCGCGAGATGCCCAGGCTTTCAGCGATCTGTTGGTGGGACAGCCCTTCGAGCTTGCGCAGCAGGAAGCTGTCGCGGCAGGGCTTGCTCAACTCATCCAGCGCACGCTGCATCAATGCCAGGCGCTGATCGAGCTGCATGCCATGGGTCAGTGCAGGACTGTGCCAGCGCTCGTCGTTGTCCAGCACGTCCAACGGTTCGGCCTGGCGCACCTGATGCCTCCGATGACGGTCGACTACCAGGTTGAGTGCTGTGCGGTACAGAAACGCGCGTGGGTGCTCAATGCGCTCGGGGTCGGTGCGCTCCAGTACCCGCAGGTATGCATCGTGGGCAACGTCCTCTGCCGCCTGGCGACTACCAAGACGTGCGCAAAGGAAGCTCACCAATTCACGGTAATAATGTTCCACAACGACACCTGGCGCCGCCCTGCCTGGCCAACGGCAAGGTCGAGGGAAAATGTGATATCAGCGTGCAATCTTACAAATTATAATTATTCTCAGCAACACAGCCTCCCTCCACTTAACCGGGTAAATCCTGCTCCCCCAACTTCGTCTCACTGGGACCTCCCTGCGCGCCGCATTTAGCCGCGTGTAGCCAACATCCCTGGCTGGAAGCCCGCATGACACGCTCATCCAACACTCGCCGCCGCCTCTTCCTCGGTGGCCTGGGCCTGCTTGGCCTGGGCAGCCTGCTGGCCTGGAAGGCCCTGCCCTTCGACAATCAGCCGGTCAACACGGTCGCTGTTACCCGCGCCGACATCGAAAGCAGTGTAACGGCACTCGGCACGCTGCAACCACGCCGCTATGTGGACGTTGGCGCACAGGCCTCCGGGCAGATACGTCGCCTGCATGTAGAAGCGGGCGACCAGGTTCGCCAAGGCCAGTTGCTGGTGGAAATCGACCCTTCCACCCAGCAGGCCAGGCTCGATGCCGGCCGCTATTCGATCGAAAATCTCAAAGCCCAGCTGGCCGAACAGCGCGCCCAGTATCGCCTGGCCCAGCAGCAGCTCAAGCGCCAGCGCGACTTGGCCGCCGCCGGCGCCACCCGCGAGCAAGACCTGCAGACCGCCGATGCCCAGCTCAAGGTCACCCAGGCGCGCATCGACATGTACCAGGCGCAGATCCTTCAGGCCCAGGCCAGCCTGCGCAGCGACCAGGCCGAACTGGGCTACACGCGCATCTATGCACCCATGGACGGCACCGTAGTGGCCGTGGATGCCCGTGAAGGCCAGACCCTCAATGCCCAGCAACAGACCCCGCTGATACTGCGAATCGCCAGGCTTTCACCGATGACCGTGTGGGCGCAGGTTTCCGAAGCCGACATTGGCAAGGTCCAGCCCGGCATGATGGCCTACTTCACCACCCTCTCCGGCGGCAAGCGCCGCTGGACCAGCACCGTGCGGCAGATTCTGCCGATCCCACCCAAACCGCTGGAACAGTCAAGTCAGGGCGGCGGCAGCCCAGTCAGCGCCACCGCCGGGACCACGGGTGCCCAAGTGGTCCAGTACACCGTGCTGCTCGATGTGGACAACCCGGATGGCGCCCTGATGGCCGAGATGACCACCCAGGTATTCTTCGTCGCCGGCCAGGCCAGCCAGGTTCTGACCGCACCGCTGGCGGCCCTCGACGACAGCAACGGCGACGGCCTGCGCCTGGCTCAGGTGCTCACCCGCGACGGCAAAGTCGAAGCGCGCAAGGTGCGCACTGGTCTCAGTGACCGCCTGCGGGTACAGATTCTGGACGGCGTCAGCGAAGGCGAACGCCTTGTCATCGGCGCGCCTGCCGCCAGCGGAGGTTGAATGCCTGCTCCCCTGATCGAGCTCAACGATATCCGCAAAGTCTATGGCGGCCTCGACACCCCGAGAGTCGACGTGCTGCGCGGCATCAGCCTGACCGTGCACCCCGGCGAATTCCTCGCCATTGTCGGCGCCTCGGGCTCCGGCAAGTCGACCCTGATGAACATCCTTGGCTGCCTGGACCGCCCCTCCTCCGGCAGCTATCGCTTCGCCGGCAAGGACGTGGCCGAACTGGGCAGCGACGAACTGGCCTGGTTACGCCGCGAAGCTTTCGGCTTCGTGTTCCAGGGCTACCACCTGATTCCTTCCGGCTCGGCCCAGGAAAACGTCGAGATGCCAGCCATTTATGCTGGCACCCCCGCCAGCGAACGCCACGCCCGCGCGGCCGCCCTGCTCACTCGCCTGGGCTTGGCCAGCCGCACAGGCAATCGCCCGCACCAGCTGTCCGGCGGCCAGCAACAGCGAGTGTCGATTGCCCGGGCGTTGATGAACGGCGGCCACATCATCCTTGCCGACGAACCCACCGGTGCCCTGGACAGCCACAGCGGCACCGAGGTGATGGCGCTGCTCGACGAACTGGCCAGCCAAGGCCATGTGATCATCCTGATCACCCACGACCGCGAAGTGGCGGCACGTGCGCAGCGGGTTATCGAGATTCGCGATGGCCTGATCATCAGCGACTCGGCAGCCGGGCTGCCCAGCGCCGAAACGCCAAAAGGGCTGCAGGCCGACGCACTGCGCCAGCGCCTGGGCCACGGCGCAACCCTGCGCGGTGCCTGGAAAGGTGAGTTGTTGGAAGCCCTGCAGGCGGCCTGGCGGGTGATGTGGATCAATCGGTTCCGCACCGCCCTGACCCTGCTTGGCATCGTCATTGGCGTCGCTTCGGTGGTGGTCATGTTGGCCGTGGGCGAAGGCAGCAAGCGCCAGGTAATGGCACAGATGGCCGCCTTCGGTTCGAACATCCTTTACCTCAATGGCCGCCATGCCACGCTGCGCGAGCCCGCGGGGATAGTTACCCTCGACGATGTCGCAGCCATTGCGCAACTGCCCCAGGTCACCCGGGTCATGCCGGTAATCGGAAACGACGTGATGGTGCGCCACGGTAACAACAACCAGAAATTCTACGTAGGCGGCAATAACATCGAGTTCCCCCACATTCTCAACTGGCCGGTAGTGCGGGGCAGCTTCTTCAGCGATAGCGACGAACGCACCGGCGCCGCCGTGGCTGTCATTGGCCAGAAGGTACGCGACAAGCTGCTCGAACCCGGCAGCGACCCGATCGGCCAGTACCTGCTGCTCGGCAACGTGCCCTTCCAGATCGTCGGCGTGCTGGCTGAAAAGGGCGCCAGCTCCGGCGACCAGAATAGCGACGAACGTATCGTTGTGCCCTACTCGGCAGCGTCCATTCGCCTGTTCGGCACCCAGGACCCGGAGTACGTGATCATTGCCGCCCGCGACTCGGCCCGGGTGGCCGAGACCGAGGCGGCCATCGACCACCTGATGCGCCAGCGCCACCAGGGCAAGCAAGACTTCGAACTGACCAACGACGCTGCGCTGATCCAGGCCGAGGCGCGCACGCAGAACAGCCTGTCGCTGATGCTCGGTGCCATCGCCGCGATTTCCCTGCTGGTCGGCGGTATCGGCGTGATGAACATCATGCTCATGACGGTGCGCGAACGCACCCGCGAAATCGGCATCCGCATGGCTACCGGCGCCCGCCAGCGCGACATCCTTCGCCAGTTCCTCAGCGAGGCGGTGATGCTGTCGATGGTCGGCGGCCTCACCGGCATCGTCCTGGCCCTTGGCATCGGCGCAGGCCTGATGCTTGGCGGCGTCGCCGTGGCCTTCGCCCTGCCCGCCATTCTTGGCGCCTTTGCCTGCGCCGTGGTGACCGGCATCGTGTTCGGCTTCATGCCTGCCCGCAAGGCGGCCCGTCTCGACCCGGTCAAAGCCCTTACCAGCGAATAATCCATGACATTGCCAAGCCGCATCAGCCTGTTGACCCTCAGCCTGGCCCTCGCCGCCTGCAACACAGCCGCGCCGCCCGCCAGCGGCATCGCCCCACCTGGCACCTGGCAGGGGGAAGCCGGTGATCCCTCGCTCGCTACGCCCCAGGCCCAATGGTGGCAAGCCTTCGCCAGTCGCGAACTGGACCACCTGGTCGAACGCGCCCGCCTCAACAGCCACGACCTTGGCGCCGCCACTGCCAGGGTTCGCCAGGCCCAGGCTCGCGCCGTGATCGCAGGGGCACCGTTGCTGCCGGAACTGGCCCTCGGCTTGACTGGTAGCCGCCAGCATTTGATGCGTGGTGAGGGCAGCGATCAACTTGACGCCAGCAGCAACGAACGCACCAGTACCTCGTTCGGTACCCAGTTGAGCGCGACCTACGAGATCGATTTCTGGGGCGGCCTGCGCGCAGCCCGCGACAGCGCCCGGCTAGGCCTCGACGCCAGCCGCTTCGACCGCCAGACAGTGGAGCTGACCCTGGTCAGCGCCGTGGCCGACAGCTACCTGCAAGGGTTGGCGCTGGACGAGCAACTGCGCATTGCCCACCTGAACCTGCGCAACGCCCGGGATGTGCTGGGGCTCGTCGAAGCACGCCAGCGTTCTGGTTCTGCCACGCGCCTGGAGCTGGCGCAGCAGCGCAGCCTGGTGGCGGCTCAGGAACGGCAGTTGCCGTTGCTGGAGCAACGTCGGCAGGACAACCGCGTGACCTTGGCCACCCTACTTGGCGACCCGGTACAGAACCTGCCTGGCAGCAATGAACGTATCGAAGCCGTGCGCTGGCCTACGATCGGCAGCGGCATGCCCAGCGAGCTGCTGACCCGCCGCCCCGACATCGCCGCAGCCGAAGCAAGACTGGCAGCGGCCAGTGCCAACGTACAGGTGGCCAGGGCCGCCATGCTGCCCAAGTTGACCCTCGGCGCCGAGCTTGGCACAGGGGCGCGCACCTTACCCCACATCTTCGACAGCCCCTACTACACGCTGACCGCGGGCCTGGTCGCGCCGATATTCAACAACGGCCGACTGCGCGCCTCACGCGATCTGGCCAAGGCCGAGCAGGAGGAGTTGCTGGAGGGATATCGTAGTAGCATCCTGGCCGGTTTCGCCGATGTCGAGAAAGCGCTCAATGCCATCCAGGGTGTCGACCGCCAACGGCAGTGGCAGGACGAGGAAGTGCAGCAGGCACGCCTGGCCTTCGACCTGGCACAGCAGCGTTATGGTGCCGGGGCCGAGACGCTGCTAACAGTGCTGGATACCCAACGCACACTTTATGAAGCCCAGGATCAGCAGGCCCAGTTGCGCCTGGCACGGTTACAGGGGAGCGTGGCGCTGTACAAGGCGCTGGGTGGCGGCTGGCAGGTAGAAAAAGTACAAACGGGGGAATGAGCCCAGGGGCTGCCAGCACCTCGGCATGGTCGAACCGTCAGGCCAGCAACCCCTTCAACGACAGGTGCCGGGCATACCATGGCCGCTTCGGCACTTGGCGCATGAACCCTGCCAGCTTCCCTTCGTCTTCGCTGAAGATGATGCGCAAGGCCAGCTTCATGGTCTCGACATCCATTTCCACCGACTTGCCCGGCCTGACGCCCGGCACCGTGCTGCAACCATGGGTATCCGGCCCCAGCCACGGATCGTCCACTTCCACCCAGCGCCCCGGTGCGAACCAAGGTACACCGTTGACCTGCGAGCGGCTGACTTCGCCTGGGTGGAAACGCTCGTGGGCCGCAAACCAGTCCTCTAGGCGATCATCAATCCAGCCATGGAAACGCCAGAACACCGGATGCACATGCGACGAGAACGGGTCGCCCAGAAAGTCGTTTTCCGCTGCATACCAACGTGGTGCAAAGTCGTCCAGCTCACGGGCGAGCGGCACCGGCGCGCCATTGGAGGGGTCGCGCGGCACCGACGCCCAGCGCATGTGCAGCCAGTCGTGCAGGCCCAGCTCCATCTCCGACCCCAACTGCCCCAAGGTCATTCGCGACAGGTAGCGCGGGTCGCGGTACTGAGACTCCCAGACCGCGAAGTTGCCATGGAACGTCTCGGCCCGCTTGATGCCGTTTACCCACTCGCTGAACGCGTCGTCCCCCGGAGCCAACCAAGTCGGCGGCACCGAACAGCCGTCGAGGTTGTCGAAATAGCGGGCAAATCCCAGGCGGTCGCGCTCGAGCTCCGGCTGCGGCAACGGAAAGCGCTGCCATGACGGCAGCGGCTGCAGGGCACGGGCCGCAGCCAGCATGTGCCGGTGCATGAAGAAGAAGTCCTCGCCTGAACCGTTGCGGTCCTTGAGCTTCCCCCGGGCATCGCGCTCCTGGTCACGGGGGCCGGGCTGCCAGCCCAGCCCACGCAAGGCATTGCGCTTGTCATCCGGCAAGCTGTGCCATTTATCCCGCGAGGCATGCCAGAGCTGGTGGAACAGACGGTGCTCCGGCGAAATCAGCCAGGCCAGCAGGGGCGGCTCCAAGGCGATGGTCTGGCGCGCCTCGGGGACGCGCTGGCGAATAGCGACGAAACGGTTGTCCTGCAGCGGCAGTGCCAGCGGCCGGTCCAGCGCTGCGATGCGCCCACTCAAGGTCTCGCTGCCGGCATTGCCGAACCCGCCCCACACTTCGTCGAACGTGATCGCCATCTCGTAACCCGGGTGGCTACCATCCTCGGGTTTGAGGCGCCAATACAGGCGGTTGGGTTCGGCCTCGATCAAGTCACCTATCAACTGATAACGAGGCGGCTGCGCGCTGCGCAGGCGTTGCGCGCTGTCCAGGCAACCGCGTACGCCACGACCACGCGCGGCAATGTCGATGAACAGTTCCAGCGCCTCGGAGGGCAAACCTGCCAGCCCGGCATCCGCGCCTTCAAGGCGCAAGCTCCAGATACCGCGCAAGCGGTTACCCAGGCGCTGACCGGCGGTGTCGGCAAGCTCCACGCTGGCCTCCCCGGGCGTCACCGGAAATTCCTCCCTGGTCAGCTCGCGGTGCCCGTAGTAGGCCGCTGGCAGGGCCGCGCCCGCCAAGGCCACACCGGCCATGAACCCTCGTCGAGAAATCGTCATTACCCTTCCCGTGTCCGCCATGAAGCAGGCGCTATCCCAGCAAGAACGTATGTTGCCCGGCAAAATTTAGCGGCGGCGCGATACCCCACGCCCGTCCCGGTAAATTTCCGCCCATGCTGCTCGTCCCTCCCAGATAGCCCAAGCCCCCGGCATTCGCGGACCTGAATCGAGATGGCAATGACAAGACCTCGCTGGAAGAAAACCTTGTACATCGGCGTGCCGCTGGCCCTGCTGCTCGGCGCCGGCGGCTATCTGGCCTGGAGCCAGTGGCTGAGCCCTGCGCCCCACTTTCCGCGCGAAGTGATCAAGCAAGCCGATGAATTGCAGGAGCGGCTGATTTCCTTCGACAGCCATATCACCCTGCCGATGGACTTCGGCACCTATGGCCAGGAAGCCGACAAGGATGGGGACGGCCAGTTTGACCTGGCGAAGGCCGCCAAGGGCAGGCTGTCGGGCGCGGCACTGACCATCTTCGGCTGGCCGGAAATCTGGAATGGCCCCAACGCACCGCATCGGCCGACCGCAGGCTTTCTCGATGAGGCCCGCAACCAGCAAGAAGTGCGTTACAAGATCATCTCCGGCCTCGTCCGTGATTTCCCCAACCAGGTTGGCATCGCCTACACCCCCGAAGATTTCCGCCGTCTGCACGGGGAAGGGAAGTTCGCCATTTTCATCAGCATGCTCAATGCCTACCCACTGGGGAACGACCTGAACCTGCTGGACAAGTGGGCAGCACGGGGCATGCGCATGTTCGGTTTCAGCTACATCGGCAACAACGACTGGGCCGACTCGTCCCGCCCGCTGCCGTTCTTCAATGACTCCCCCGATGCCCTGGGCGGCCTCTCACCTATCGGCAAGCAAGCCGTACAACGGCTCAACGACTTGGGGGTGATCATCGATGTCTCGCAAATGTCCACCCAGGCCCTGGAGCAGGTCAGTGCCCTGACCCGCGCGCCCATCGTCGCCTCGCACTCGGCGCCGCGGGCCATGGTCGACATTCCACGTAACCTCAGCGACCGCGAACTGCAACTGATCAAGAAAAGTGGCGGCGTGGTGCAGGTCGTCGGGTTCTCCGGCTACTTGCGGCCGCTCACGCAAAAGACCCAGGACAAGCTCAACGCGCTGCGCGCCAAGTTCGAGCTGCCACCGCTGCCCAACCTGGCGATGGCGCTGATGCCAGGCGACCCGATCATCGCTGCCTGGCCCGAGCAACGTTTCGGCAGCTATGCCAGCCAGCTCTACGCCATTCTCGACGAAGAGCCCAAGGCCAGCCTCAAGGACCTGGGCGATGCCATCGACTACACCGTGCGCAAGATTGGCATCGACCACGTCGGCATTGCCTCGGACTTCAACGAAGGTGGCGGCGTGCAAGGTTGGGAGGATGTCAGCCAGGTGCGCAACGTCACAGCCGAACTGATCCAGCGTGGCTATTCCGAAGCCGATATCGCCAAGCTCTGGGGCGGTAATTTCCTGCGTGTCTGGGCCCAGGTGGAAAAAGCCGCCAGCCCTTCTCTCTCCTCAACTCGGTAAGCGCAACCATGAGCGACCGCCGCACCTTCCTCAAACACGCCAGCCTGCTTGCCGTCGCCCTGCCCTTGGGCAGCAGCCTTGGCCAGGCCTTGGCCAGCTCCGCCAGCGCGCCGAAGGCAGGTGACCGATGGGCGCAATTGCGCCAGCTGTTCAACCAGGACCCGGCATACCTGCATCTCTCCAATTTCCTGATCACGTCCCACCCCAAGCCGGTGCAGGACGCCATCGACCGCTACCGTGTCAGCCTCGATCGCAACCCAGGCCTGGTAATGGACTGGGACCGCCAGGAACCCTGGCAGCACGAAGCACGTGTGCGCGAATGGGCCGGCAAGTACCTGCAGGCACGTCCCGGCCAGATCGCCCTGACCGGCAGTACCACCGAAGGCCTGGCAGTCATCTATGGCGGGCTGCACGTGCGTCCAGACCAGGAGATCCTGACCACCGAGCACGAGCATTCTGCTGCCGAAGCGATTCTCGACTTCCGCACCCAGCGCCAGGGCACCCAGGTTCGTCGAATCCGCCTGTTCAAGGCCCCGGACAAGGTCAGCACCGACGAGATCGTCGGTAACATCGACCGCAACATCCGCCCCAACACGCGCGTCCTGGGCATGACCTGGGTGCAATCGGGCAGCGGCGTGAAGCTGCCCCTGGCCGACATCGGGGCGGTAGTCGACCGGCATAACCGCGACCGTGCAGAAGCCGACCGCATTCTTTATGTAGTCGACGGTGTACATGGCTTTGGCGTGGAAAATGTAAGCTTCCCGCAGATGAACTGCGACTATTTCATCGCCGGTACGCACAAGTGGATGTTCGGCCCGCGCGGCACCGGTATCGTCTGCGCGCGCAGCGAGCAGCTCAAGAACATCACGCCTCTGATCCCAACCTTCTCACAGGATAACGACTTCGCCACCAGCCTCACCCCTGGCGGCTACCATGCCTTCGAACATCGCTGGGCACTGGACGAGGCCTTCAAACTGCACCTGCAACTGGGCAAGGCCGAAGTCCAAGGGCGTATTCACCAGCTCAACAGCTATCTCAAGCAACGCCTCAGCGAACACGCGCAGGTGGAACTGGTCACGCCACTGTCACCCGAGCACAGCGCTGGCTTCACCTTCTTCCGCGTCAAGGGCCGCGACAGCGACAAAGTCGCCGCTGCCCTGCTTCAGCGCAAAGCGATCGTCGATGCGGTGTACCGCGATGTCGGCCCGGTTGTGCGCACCGCACCGGGCTTGCTCAATGACGAGTCCGAGATTGATCGCTTCATGACCCTGCTCAGCGCCCAGCTGTGACCTCCGATCACCTTGAACGAGAAGCCTCATGAATCCGACCCTGCCTACCCCACACAGCCCGCTGTGTATCTTTGCCCCAATGACTTTACTCGCCCTGCTTTCCGTTGCCGTGCCGGCACAAGCCGACACACCCGCGCCGGGCACTGTCTTCAAGGACTGTGCAAAGGGTTGCCCCGAGATGGTCGTGCTGCCTACCGGTTCATTCATGATGGGCTCCCCCGACGACGAAGTCGGTCGCCAGGACGATGAAGGCCCTGTGCACCAGGTCACCTTCAGCAAACCCTTCGCCATCAGCCGCTTCCAGATCACCTTTGGCGAATGGGATGCGTTCATCAAGGCCACCGGCTACACGATGCCCAGCGGCGACGACCGCCCAGGCCGCCTGTGCCAGGCCGGCACGCCAACCCAAGGCGGCCGGCCCACCTACGGCGGCAACCACCAGGTCACCAGCAAACACCCGGCCGTATGCATGAACCTCAAGGAGGTCCAGGCCTACGTCGCCTGGCTGTCGAAAAAAACCGGCAAGCAGTACCGGCTGACCAGCGAATCGATCCGTGAGTATGCCGCCCGTGCTGGCAGCACCGGCCCGTTCCCGTTCCCCTTCGATGAGGGCAAGGAGTACAGCATCGCCAAGCACGCCAACACCTACGGCCCAACCGACGGCTACAGCTACACCGCGCCGGTGGGCAGCTTCCCGGCCAACGCCTTTGGTGTGTATGACATGCACGGCAACGTCTACGAATGGACTGCCGACTGCAAGCACGACAACTATGTCGGCGCGCCGACCGACGGCAGCCCCTGGGTGGAAAAAGACTGCAAGTTCCAGAGCATTCGTGGCAACGACTACGGTGAAGCCCCTGTGTTCTCGCGCTCCGCCAACCGCAACGACCTCTATCCCAACGAGCGCGGCGACTGGATCGGGTTTCGTGTAGTGCGCGATATCTAGTAGACGGCAGGCCACAGGGCGGCCTCGTGTCGCGAACGGGGCGCAAGGCGCCCCCAGGTTCCCGCTAAATTACCCCGCCCACCAGTCGTTCTACAGGGAGCCCAAAGCCCACTTCCTAAGCGGAACCCTGCCCCATGACTCAGCCAACCCGCGGCGTCCTCAGCGAACTGTTCGCCCTGCTCAGACCCTTCTGGCCCATCGTCGCTCTCTCCATCGTCCTGGGCATGGTCGGCGGCCTCAGCGTCACCGCCCTGCTCGCGAGTATCAATACCGCCCTGCACAGTGACGGCAACATCACCAGCGCCGCCATCGCCACCTTCGCCGGCCTGTGCCTGCTGGCCCTGGCCTGCTCGATCAGTTCCGACATCGGCACCAACTACGTCGGCCAGCACATCATCGCCAAACTGCGCAAGGAGCTGGGCGAGAAAACCCTTGCCGCTCCCATCGAGCAGATCGAACGCTACCGCAGCCATCGACTGATCCCGGTGCTTACCCACGATGTCGACACCATCAGCGACTTCGCCTTCGCCTTCGCTCCGCTGGCTATCTCAATGACCGTCACCCTCGGCTGCCTGGGTTACCTAGCCATGTTGTCCTGGCCGATGTTCCTGCTGATGGTGGTGGCCATCGCTATCGGCAGTGTCGCCCAGTTCGTCGCCCAGGCCAGCGGGGGCCGTGGCTTTGCCGCCGCGCGGGAAGCCGAAGACACTCTGCAGAAAAACTACAGCGCCATCGCCGAAGGCGCCAAGGAACTGCGTATCCACCGCCCGCGCCGCAACCGCATGTTCAGCCAGGGCGTACAGACCACCGCCGACTTCATCTGCAAGACCCAGATCAAGGCAATCAACACCTTCGTGGTGGCCAAGACCTTCGGTTCGATGTTGTTCTTCGTGGTCATTGGCTTGGCCCTGGTGCTGCAGTCGCTATGGCCCAGCAATGATAAGACGGTCATGAGCGGCTTCGTGCTGGTGCTGCTGTACATGAAAGGCCCGCTTGAACACCTGATCGGCACCCTGCCCATCGTCAGCCGCGCCAAGGTCGCCTTCGCCCGCATCGCCCAGCTGTCCGAGCAGTTCTCCTCGCCCGAGCCGCACCTGCTGCTCGACGCCAAGCACACCAAGCCTGCGCCAGTGCACAGCCTGGAACTGGTGAACGTGGGCTACGCCTTTCCACCAGTCGAAGGCAGCGAGCCGTTCCGCCTGGGCCCGGTCAACCTGCGCATCGAGCAAGGCGACATCATCTTCATCGTGGGCGAAAACGGCTGCGGCAAGACCACCCTGATCAAACTTCTGCTCGGCTTATACGCCCCGAACCAAGGTGAGATCCGCCTCAACGGCAACGCCATCGACCCCAGTAACCGCGACGAATACCGCCAGCTGTTCACCACCATCTTCGCCGACTACTACCTGTTCGACGACGTGGTCGAAGGCGACCTGCACATCCCGGACGACGCCAACCGCTACCTGCAACGGCTGGAAATAGGTCACAAGGTCAGCGTACGCGACGGCAGCTTCACCACCACCGACCTGTCGACCGGCCAGCGCAAGCGCTTGGCTTTGATCAACGCCTGGCTCGAAGAACGCCCTGTGCTGGTCTTCGACGAATGGGCAGCGGATCAAGACCCGACCTTCCGCCGCATTTTCTACACCGAGCTGCTGCCCGACCTGAAACGACTGGGCAAGACTATCATCGTCATCTCCCACGACGACCGCTACTTCGATGTGGCGGACCAATTGGTGAGGATGAATAGCGGCAAAGTGAGCTCATCCCCCGTACCGGCCTGAGATGACAAAAAACAGCGGCAAGTTCTTTCCGGAATTTGTCGACGAATGCGTCTTTTTATCAACAACCAAAAATTCTGCCGTTCACTTACATGAGCATTTGAAATGTTGCCTGTCCAGAAGCCCTTGAGCCTTGCCGGCTTGATCATGCGCTGCACTCTTCGTCACAAGCCTCTGCCACGCTTTGGCCTGCTGCTGGCATTGCCCATCGCGGCCCAGGTACAGGCCCAGGAGGCCAGCTTCGATATCCCGGCCCAGTCACTGGCCAGCGCGCTGCAAACCTTCGGCAGTCAAGCCGATATGCAGATCCTGTTTAACCCCGATGATGTCAGCGGCCTCACCAGCCAGGCAGTCAAGCAACGAACCGAACCGGCACGCGCGCTGGCCAAATTGCTCGGCGGCACCGGAATGACCTTCACCCTGCAGGGCAACCCGCAGGTGATTCTGCTGCGCAAAGGCAACAGTTCCAACATGGAGTTGGCACCGACCAACATCAGCGGCGCTACCTTGGGCGGCACCACCGAAGGCACCCATTCCTATGCCACCGGTACCTCCAATACCGCTACGAAGCTGCCCATGTCCCTGCGTGAAACACCGCAGTCGGTGACCGTGGTCACCCGTCAGCGCATGGACGACCAGAACATGCAGACCCTTGACGACGTCATGAATAACGCCACTGGCATCACCATCGTCAAGAATGGCGGCGAGCGCTCGATCTACCAGGCACGCGGCCAGTCGGTGGACAACCTGCAGATCGACGGTGTGCCAACCAACATCAGCAACCCCTACTCGATGGATGTCATTTCCAAGCCAAATACCGATATCTACGACCGGATTGAAATCGTGCGTGGCGCCACCGGCCTGATGGAAGGCGCGGGCAACCCTTCGGCCTCCATCAATATGGTCCGCAAGCGCCCCACTGCCGAGCCTCAGGCCCTGATCGAAACCTCGGTTGGCTCCTGGGACAACTACAAGACCATGGTCGATTTGTCCTCACCACTGAACGAAGCCGGTACCGTGCGGGGTCGCTCGGTGATTTCGTACAACAATGCAAACAGCTACCTGGACACCGCCCAGAAAGAAAACCAGCTGTTCTACAGTATCCTCGAGGCCGACCTGAACGAGTCGACAATGGCCACCTTCGGCTTCACTTACCAGAAAGAACGTAACTCCGGTTACGACTGGTCAGGCCTGCCAACTCAGGAAAACGGCGAGTTCTACCCGATTTCCCGTTCCACCTCACTGACCGGCGACTGGAACCATCTGGACAAGCGCAACACCACGCTATTCGCCGACATTCAGCACACCTTCGACAATGGCTGGAAAGGCGTCGTCGCCGTCAATCAAATGTGGTCCAAGTCGGACTTCCTGGGCAACTACACCTTCCCAGGGGGTGACACCGACCTGTTTACCCTGAACCCGCGCTTGTTTCGTTACGACGACACCCAGACCAGCATCGACGGGTACTTCACCGGCCCGTTCCAACTGTTCGGCCGCCAGCATGACCTGATCATCGGCGGTAACTGGAACAAAGATGATCACGATTACCATGGCGGCCGCGATGCTGCCTATCGCTACATCATCGACATGAACAACCTTGGCGCATTCGACCCGCCCAAGCCGACCGGCCTGAACGCCAACCAGTGGAAATACAACCGCACCCAGGAACAAAAGGGCATCTATGTCGCCAGCCGCTTTAGCCTGACTGACACTACCAAGTTCATTCTCGGCAGCCGCATCAGCTGGTACAGCTTCGACTCCCTGACCGACACCAATGGCATCCGTGAAGACAGTGACCGTGGCCACTTCTCCAAAAGTGGCGAGGTCATCCCGTACGCCGGCCTGGTTCAGGATCTGAACGAAAACTGGTCGGCTTACGCCAGCTACACCGAAATCTTCAAGCCGCAAGATAACCAGTCCCTCGAAGGCAGCATGCTCAAGCCGATGACTGGCAGCAACTACGAGATTGGCTTGAAAGGCGAGTTCTTCGACAAGCGCCTGCAAACCTCCATCGCCGTGTTCCAAGCCGACCAGACCGGTCGTGCGGAGGCGATCTCTTGCGACCAGCCTTGGTCGTGCTACCGCGCGTCCGACAAGGTGCGCAACAAGGGGATCGAGCTTGAGATGAACGGTGAGATCCTGCCGGACTGGAACCTGTCCGCAGGCTATACCTACACCCAGTCCAAGTACATTGGCGGCGAGCAGAAGGGTGATGACTTCAACGGCGCCTCGCCACGTCACTTGTTCAAAGTGGCCACCGACTACCGTCTGCCGGGCACGCTGAACCACCTGCGCGTGGGCGGCAGCTTCTACGCCCAAAGCAAGATGACCCAGACCGAAGTTGGCGAAGCCTACAAGATCCAGCAGGACGCCTACCACCTCACCAACCTGCATGCGATCTACGAGATCAACAAGAACCTCGAAGTCCAGTACAACCTGGATAACGTATTCAACAAGAAGTACTACCAGACCCTGGGCAACCCAAACTACTGGAACTTCTACGGCGAGCCGCGCAACTTTAACCTGGCGCTGCGCGCCAAGTTCTGACTTCACCTGCCTCCCCATCGTGGGGGGGGGGGGGGGGGGGGGGGGGGGGGGGGGGGGGGGGGGGGGGGGG